>CP192488.1:0-215234 GCA_050627125.1 Arthrobacter sp. 21a14
AACGCGGCCGGATGACCGACCCGTTCCTGCCACAGATGATCTCTTGGGTGGACCAGTCCCGCGGGAAGATCCGCGGCGACGTGGTGCATGAGAAGCTCCAGGCTTTGGGGTTCACCGGGTGTGAGCGGACAACCCGGACCACGCTGGCCGAATTGAAAGCGAAATACCGGGCCCGGAGCGTGCGCGTCCACCGGCCCTGGACTGCAGAGCCGGGTCTGTGGCTGCAGTATGACTACGGAGACGGGCCCGTCGTTGACGGGGTGAAGACCGTGTTGTTCGTGGCCTGGCTCGCGTTCTCAAGGTTCCGGATCGTGATCGCTTTGCGGGATAAGACCATACCGAGCGTGTTCGCCGCCCTTGACCGGACGTTCAGGCTGATCGGCGGGGTCCCGACCTACATTTTGACCGATAACGAGAAGACCGTCACGATCGAGCACGTCGCCGGGATCCCGGTCCGCAACCACCAGATTGTGGCGTTTACCAGGCATTACTCAACCTCGCTGCAGACCTGCCTGCCAGCGGACCCTGCTTCGAAGGGCGAGGTCGAGAACGCGGTCAAGATCGCCAAAGCCGACCTCGTCCCGAAAGAGACCAACCTGCTGCCCGAGTACCGCTCCTTCGCCGAATTGGAGGCGGCGTGTGAGGCGTTCATGGAGGAGGTGAATTCGCGGGTGCATCGGGCCACGCTGGAGATCCCGAAGGACATGCTCCGGGTTCTCGAAGGCCCGAGGTTGCATCCGGTCCCGGCGACACCGGTGACGGCGAGTTTCGGACACACCCGACAGGTCCCCCCGAACACGCCCATGATCACCTTTCAACAGTCCCGTTACTCTGTCCCCCACACCCTGATGGGTCAGATGGTCTGGGTGCGCGGGACCGACACCGAAGTGATCATCGTCCACGTCGATGGCACCGGACCGGTCGAGGTCGCACGCCACAAACTCACCCGCCCCGGCACTCCGGCGATCATTGACGACCACTTCCCGCCGGCCCCTGCCGGGGCCCTGGAACGGATCATCCGCCCGTCCAACACGGCCGAGGAAACGTTCCTGGCCCTGGGCGCCGGGGCAGCGCTCTGGCTCAAGGAAGCAGCCGCCGCAGGCACCGGAAAGATCCGGCACAAAATGGAACGCGCTGTCACCCTCGCCAAGGTCCTGGGCGCCGACGAAGTCGACAAGGGCCTCGGAGCAGCAGCGGTGCACCAGCGCTTCACCCACGAGGACCTGCTCTCCATCGTCACCACCACCACCGGGACAAGCCACCTCCCCGCCATCACACACACGGTCACCGACCATACGCAGTGGCTGAGCCAGGGCACTGGCGGTTGGGCCAACTTCGGCACCACCCCTGCGCCTGCCAATGATGACTTCGAAGGAGCCTCCGATGAGTAATAACACCCTCACACCCGCCCTGCCCGACGCGGCCATGGAGCACGTGATTGGGCTGATGCGCACGACCCGGATGCCGCACGCACGCGCTGTCGTCGCCGAGGTCCTGGCTACCGCGAAAGCCCAGCGCTGGGACCCCACCGAAGTCGTCCGTGTCCTGCTCGAAGCCGAAGCCACCGGCCGGAACGCCTCCATGCTGGCCACCCGGCGCAAACGCGCCGGCTTCCCCAGCGGGAAGACCTTCGAGGTCTGGGACGAAGCTCTCTCCACGCTCCCTGCGGCGACAACCTCGTTTCTGCGGACGCTGGAATGGGTGCGGCGGCGGGAGAACCTGATTGCGTGCGGGCCCTCCGGCACCGGCAAAACCCTGCTCCTGGAAGCACTCGGCCAGCAGGCCATCGATCAAGGCATGTCCGTGTCCTGGCTCAGCATGGAAGACCTCGGCGCCCTCGTGCGCCGGCACCGCATCGATGACAGCGTCAACAAAGCCATCACCCGCGCCACCAACGCGGACCTGATCTGCATCGATGACATAGGCCTCTTGCCCGTTTCCGCCGACGCGGCCGAAGGCTTCTACCGGGTCGTGGAGGCCTCCTACGAGAAACGGTCCCTGGCGATCAGCTCCAACATCCACCCCTCCGGGTTCGATGAGCTCATGCCCAAAACCATCGCCACCGCGACCGTGGACCGGCTCCTCCACCACGCCCACCTCTGCCAAACCAGCGGCGAGTCTGTCCGGCTCATGCAAGCCCAAAACGGGAAAGGAACCCGCCCCATGAACTAATCCCAAACCCTCGTCAGGCGCCCCGCCAACCCGGCACGCCCGGGCGCCTGACCCTGTCCAAAAATACTTGCCGCCACCGGTCAATCACCTGCCGCCAACGGGCAAACCAACCTGCCGCCACCGGTCATTTCTAAGTTGCCGTTGACACTCTGCCTGGTTCGGTCGAGCTCTGGATCCAGACCCAGTTCTTCCTACTACCAGCGGAAGTCGCCAGACGGGTTGAACAATTCGCCAAATGGCACCATCTCCGACGCATCCGCCCCTTGAACTCGCCGGAACGAGCCCTCCAAAGTCAAGTGCACTCAGCCAAACAAGCGGTCAGCGAGACGATCAAATTCCTCAAATGGCTCTGGCTGACCCACGAACGCACCGCGGCCGACTGCACCAACAGGACGTGGACACCTAGCAGGCGTCAAGACCTTCAACGACGAAGCCATCCGGACACTCTTCACATTTGCCAAAAAAGCCGGCACCAACACACAGATTCGCATCCCCCGCCACGACACCAACCACCGGCCCTCCATAACACCCGAACAGCGCCTCATATGGATACGCGAATTACTTGAGGACAACCGTGAGCCCCTGCCCTACAGAATTGCCGAAATACTGTGTCTTCTCTATGCCCAGGCGCTCACGAGAGTGGCCGCGCTCCGGACAAGCGCCGTCAACGTCAACGACATCACAGGCACGGTCCGGATAACGTTAGGTAAGCACCCGCTGCCGGTCACACAGCCATTCGCTGAACTCCTCAAAAGCACATAGGAAAGCGTCCCAATCTAGGAACAGGCACAGGCGCTCATAGCCCCTGGCTCTTCCCTCCTGGAGGTCGTGCAGGCCAACACTTAAGCCCCAACACACTCGCCGAGCGTCTTCTTGACCTCGGTCTGGATCTGCGCGGAGCTCGAAACACCGCCTCGGACGGCACCTCGTTGCGACACCAGCGCCCTTGATCGCTGACGCACCTGCTACAGCTACGAAGTCGCCTATCGGCATGCCGAAGCAGCTGGTGACATGTGTCCCGCTACATCGCCAATCGCTCTTGACCTAAGGGCACCCAGATCCGCCGGGACAACATCATCGAGATCTCCAGCCCATGGTTCCCAGAGCGCGTTGAACACGGGGCGCGTGAATCCGGCGTGTCACTCTGCCCTTCCGTAGCGTCCAGCGTGGGAATACGCCCACATTCGATACGCAGGGGTGCTAGCAGCCAGCAATGACCCGATCACGGACACCGCTGGTTGTGGATTTATCAGAAAATAGGGTACTTAGTTCTACCTCTTCCGGGGACGGCATCGTGACGCGCGGGGAGGGAAGGTCATGTACCAGGTTCGGCCCTAAACAAGTGCAGGTCCGCGATCAGGCCACAGGCCTTTTGGCGTGAGGCGTCAGCAAAGGGAGTGCTTTCCGAGCCGCAATCACTCTTCTCATCGGATGAATCACACGGTCCCACTTGCCAACTTGTCTGTCTTCCCGTCCGCCAGTGCACGCCATAAAAGAATCTCAACAAAGCTCGAGGGGTTATACCTTGGCGAGTCCAACCTTCGCGGCCAATTTCCTTGTGCGTCGCGGATCCGGGGCTGCACGCACGGAGGGACCCCCGGGTTTCCGCTGATGTGGTTTTAGGCTGGCGGACGATTGGCGATGACCGGGGCTGGCCCGGTGTAACCGGAACGGGCTTCAGCGAGTTCCGTGATGCGGCCCCGGCACGCAAACCATCCGCAGATAATCAGCGACAGTGAAACCAATGTGACGACTAACGTCCATGGGGATTCGATAAAGACCATCACGAGAACCCAGGCCAGGAAGGCGAGGGTGAGGTAGCCGGTGAACGGGGCACCAGGCATACGGAATGAGGGCCGCACAAGCCAGCCCCGCTTTGCCCAGCGCCGGAGTTGGATCTGGCAGAGGACGATGGTGCTCCAGGTCGTGATGATGCAGACGGCGGCAATGCTCAGGACGATCTCGAAGGCTTCGCCAGGGAGAACATAGTTCAGCGGGACCCCCAGCAGGGCCACGACGGCCGTGATGACGATTCCGCCATAAGGGACGCCGGACTTGCTCATGCGCAGGGCAAACTTCGGGGCTGACCCAGCGGCGGCCATGGAACGCAGGATGCGGCCTGTTGAGTAGAGGCCTGCGTTCAGGGAGGACAGGGCTGCGGTGAGGACGACCAGGTTCATGATGGAGTCGACGCCTTGGATACCGATGGAGCTGAAGAATGTGACAAACGGGCTCTCACCCTTTTTGAAGGCTGTGTACGGCAGCAGCAGGCTCAATAGGACGACGGAGCCGACATAGAACAGACCAATTCGGATAATGACCGAGTTGATTGCCCGCGGCATGATTTTCGCGGGATTGGCTGTTTCTCCGGCCGCGGTGCCTACGAGCTCGATGGCGCCGTAGGCGAAAATAACGCCTTGCATCAGCAAGAACATGGGCAAGGCGCCGTTGGGGAAGAGCCCGCCGTTGTCGTTGATCAGGGAGAACCCGGTTTCAGCGTCCGTAGGTGAGCCGAAAACGATAAAGAAGATGCCAATGGCCAGGAAGATCAGCAGGGCGGCAACCTTGATGAGCGCGAACCAGAACTCCAGTTCCCCGAACACCTTCACCGAGATGACGTTGAGGGCGAGTACCCCGGCAAGGGCAATGAGAGCCCACGCCCACTGTGGAACCGCGGCGATCCATTCCACGTATTTGCCGAAGAAGTTCATATAGAGGGCTGCCGCCGTGGTGTCTGCCACGGCGCTGGTCACCCACAGGATCCAGTAGAACCAGCCAGACACGAATGCCGCCTTTTCACCGAAGAACTCTCGGGCGTAGGAGACGAATGACCCTGATGATGCCCTGTGAAGTACGAGCTCCCCGAGGGCACGAAGGATCAGGAAGGCAAAGACACCGCAGATGGCGTAGGCGATGAACAGTGAAGGCCCGGCGGCCGCAAGCCTGCCTCCGGCACCCAGGAAGAGCCCCGTGCCGATCGCCCCGCCGAGAGCGATCATTTGGATCTGCCGGGACTTTAGGCCTTTGTGGTATCCGGTATCTTCCGTGTGGAGAATGCTTTCGGAAGAGCGGGCGTGGCCATCGTCCAATACAGGTTGTTGAGTGGGCATCGGAGCCCTTTCTTGTGAGAGGAGAGGCGCGCGGTTGTCAGTTACCGGCGTCTGCAGAGTTGTTTGACCTGCCACGAGGCAGTTCTTAGAAGCAAGTAGCGAGAGTGTGGATGAAGTGGTCGCCCATTTACAGGACTACTGTTTCCGTGGCGAGGGTTGAATTCGGTGGCGCCCATGAGCATCCGAAACACGCCCGGGGATTCAATTCACAGTTGAGAGTATGCTCAAGATCACAATATAAATCAACTATATGTTCACCGACGGAGCGCGTTCTGGGAAGTTTCGCTCCCTTTCATCAACATACTGTTGCTTTGAGCACATTCTGTGTAATAGTTGAGTACTTGAACAACTCATTGTTGAATCCGCTGGCAGGAGTGTCGGCGTCCATGAACTACTGGAAGGTTGCCCATGGCCCAGCCCACCTCTTCCCCTCCTCTTTATGTCGGGGCCCAACGACTCGGTGACTTGCTGTTTGTTTCCGGCCAACTTCCCATAGCCGACGGAGAACTGCTCCACCCCGGCCTCGTCGGTGAGGAAGTCTCCGTTGAACAGGCCCGTGAAGCAGCCCGGGTCGCGGCGGGCCGCTGTCTTGACGTGATTAGAAACGAACTCGGATCATTGGACGCGATCAAAGGCGTTGGCAGGATTGGCGGCTACGTCGCGTCAGGGCAGGGTTTCGTCGATGCACCGGCGGTCATTGACGAGGCCTCAAGGACCATTCTCGATGCCCTCGGTGATAGAGGTCATCACGCCCGGCTTGCCCTCGGTGTGGCCTCCTTGCCGTTTGGCGCCTGCGTCGAAGTAGAAATGACCGTTCAATGTTGAATACATCGGACGGAATAGCCATCGGAACACCCATCGCAGCGCACTTGAATCCTCTTGAAGATCTCAGCCTCGAGCAGCTGCGCCGGAGGGGGAGTATGAAGTGGGCTACGTATCCGCCGGATGTGTTGCCTTTGTGGGTTGCCGACATGGATGTCAGGCTGGCCCCGGCCATTGCCACCGCGCTTCACCAAGTGATCGATGACGGTGACACCGGCTATCCCGCAGGAACCGGCCTCGCGGAAGCCTTCAAAGGTTTCGCGGCACGCCGGTGGCAGTGGAATGACATCGACCTGGACAGGGTTGCCAGGATCCCCGATGTCATGATGGGTGCGGTCCAGGTCCTCCGGCTCGTCACCGACCCCGATGACGCGGTGGTCGTAAACACCCCGGTCTATGCCCCCTACTTCGCTTTCGTGCCCAACGACGGACGCAAGATTGTTGAAGCGCCCCTCGGGGATGAAGGCAGGATCGACCTTGACGCACTCAGTGAGGCGTTCGAGCGCGCACGCGCATCCAGCCGGAATGTAGCCTACCTCCTGTGCAACCCGCACAATCCCACCGGGACCGTGCACACCGCGGAAGAACTGAGGGCCGTTGCTGAGCTCGCGCGCCGGAACGGAGTCCGGGTCGTTGCCGACGAAATCCATGGCCCGCTCGTGCTGCCCGGTGCCACCTTCACGCCGTACCTCAGTGTTCCCGGTGCCGAAGACGCCTTCTCCCTGACCTCGGCCGCCAAGGGATGGAACCTGGCTGGGCTCAAAGCCGCCCTGGTCGTTGCAGGTCCGGAAGCTGCCGCGGACCTCCAGTGCTTGCCTGCGGAAGTTATCCTCGGCTCCAGCTATCTCGGAGTCATTGCCCACACGGCCGCCTTCACAGCCGGGGATAAATGGCTAGATGGCCTTATCGCCGGACTGGCTGGCAACCGGGATCTGCTCACCCAACTAATCGCCGAACACCTGCCTGAGGTCAGATTCAAAGCACCTGAGGCTACGTACTTGGCCTGGTTGGATTGCCGTGCCCTCGGATTTGAGGTCGAAGAAAAAACCGAAGGCATCGCCTTTGCCAGTGATCTGACCGGTCCGGCGAAAATGTTCCTTGACCAAGGGCGAGTCGCGGTAAGCTCGGGCCACATCTTCGGCACCGGTGGATCCGGCCATGTCCGCTTGAATTATGCGACTTCAGGGGCCATTCTCAGCGAAGCCCTCAGCCGGATGGGACGAGCAGCCCGCGCCACCCCTTGACGATTCAAAGCCCTGACCCATAGAAAGGACGGCCACACACGATGCGTCTAACACCGACAGACGTTGCTCCGCCAACCGAGACACTTCAAGGGATGGACTCAGAGACCATCAACGCCGTCCTGGAGCTCCTTGTTGCGCCGCTCCAAGCAGCTCTGCCGCAACCCACCGAAGTGGTTCTGCACGACCTGCAGCGCATCCCGAACACAGTCAGGGCCATCGCCGGAGACGTCACCCGTCGCCGGATCGGGGACCCGCCCACCGACAAGCTCCTCGAAAGGCTGGCTGTCGGAGACTACCAGCACGAGATCGGCTACCGCTCCCAACTACCGGACGGGCGCATCCTTCAAAGCACCACCATCATTTACACTGATCAGAACGGCCACGCGGCGGCCGCGCTCTGCTTGAACGCTGATGTCTCGGCATGGGTCTCCCTGCGTTCGGCGATGGACCGCTTCGTCCTCGGGTTCGACGGCACCTCCGCCCATCCGTCCTCCGTTGACCGAGACCGGGCAGCCACTGACGGGCCCCGAAAAACACCGGACAGCGAGTACTTCCCGCACAGCGTTGAAGAACTCAGCGCCCGACTGGTGGATGCTGCGATCGCATCCATAGGGGTCCCTGTTATAGAAATGCGCAAAGAACAGAAAATACAGGTCGTTGCCGAACTGGAACGACGCGGCTTCTTCCTCGTCAAACAGGCTGCAGAGACCGCTGCTGCCGCACTGTCCGTCACCCGCTTCACCATTTACAACTACCTCAACCAGATCAGCGGCACTGCCGAAGAAACCAGCGACGCCACTGGGGAAAAGGCTTAGCCGGAAGCGGCTCCCCCATGAACAGGGTGGGACGATCTGGTGCGCCCAAAAACATGCGAAGGACCCGCTCTTCGAGCTAGGAATGATCACATGACGCCAGCACCAAGGATACACAGAGAGCCAGTTTCCATGATCCGTGAAGGGTTTGGCCTCATCCAGAACCAGCGCCCCGAGAACATGACAGGATTCATAACGGCAGAAGAAGACCTTTTCGCCGTCTGGCACCTCGGAATTCCTGACGTCCCACTGGATGAATGGACCCTCCACCTCACAGGCATTGTCGAACGCCCACTCACGGTCACCCTCCAAGACCTCAAGAACATGCCGCAGACCGAGATAATCTCCGTCCACGAATGCGCCGGAAGCCCACTCCGTCCCTCCATTGCCCAACGCCGGGTTGGAAACGTCCGATGGGGCGGGGTCCGGCTCAGCGACCTCCTGGAACTGGCTGGTCCTCTCCCCGACGCCAACTATGTGATCTCGGCCGGCTGCGACCGAGGGGTCTACGACTCCAGCTTCCACGACCGCTACGAGAAAGACGTCCCACTGGGCAAGGCCACCGACGGGACCGTCCTCCTTGCCTTGACAATTAACGGTGTTCCCCTGCCCGTGGGACGGGGCGGCCCGGTCCGTCTCGTTGTTCCTGGCTACTACGGAACAAACTCAACTAAATGGCTCACGAGCCTAACACTGTCGGAGACGCGAAGCCTGGGAGCGTTCTCTACCCGCTATTACATGGACCCACCGCAAGATGGAACGGGAGAGGCCACCCCCGTCTGGGACCTGGCCCCGAACTCGTGCATCGTCGGGCCCGTCGACGGCAACGTCCATGCCGGGCAGAGCACAGAGGTCTGGGGGTGGGCGTGGGCCGGCAGTGAGCCGGTCTCCACCGTCGAAGTCAGTACCGATGGCGGGCTGAGCTGGGACCAAGCACAAGTCCGAGGGCGGCAAGGAAACGAATGGCAGCACTTCAGCTACCTCTGGGACCCGCCGTCAGTTGGTGAATACATCCTCGCATCACGAGCCAGTACCCCGTCAGGGGCGACGCAACCTCTCACCCCGCGTCGGAACCAGATCCACCGGCGTCTCATCTTCGTCATTCAGGAGACCCCATGACCACCACCAAAGTCGCTGCTGCCCATCTGGAGCCGGTGCTCTTGGACAAGGCCGCCACCATCGAAAAGGTTCTCGACGCGGTGGCCGACGCCGCAAGGCAGGGAGCCGAGCTCATCGCCTTTCCTGAATCCTTCGTCCCCGGTTTCCCGGTCTGGACCGCCCTCCGTGCCCCCATCTTCAACCATGAACTTTTCGCTGCCTTCGTCCATAACTCCCTTTACGTTGACGGGCCGGAAATTGCTGCTGTCTGCGAAGCAGCCCAACATCACGGGATTATCGTCTCGATGGGCTTCAGCGAACGAAACCCGGCCAGTTTCGGCAGCATCTGGAACTCGAATCTGCTGATCGGTTCCGACGGCCGCATCCTCAACCACCACCGTAAGATCGTCCCAACCTTCTACGAAAAGCTCCTTTGGACCCCCGGCGACGGACATGGCCTGCGCGTGGTATCCACGAGCATTGGACGTCTGGGCATGCTCATCTGTGGTGAGAACACCAACCCACTTGCCCGCTACACGCTCATTGCCGAGGCCGAAGAAATCCACATCTCCACCTATCCGCCACTTTGGCCCACCAGAGATCCTACGTCCAATGGCAAAAACTACGACCTCGAAAACGCCATCAGGATCCGGGCCGGCGCGCACTCCTTCGAGGCAAAAGCCTTCAACCTGGTCGTCTCCTCTGTCTTCGGCCCGACCTCGGCCCGGGCCCTCAAAACCCTCGGTCCTGAGGCCGCGAAAATCATCGACGGCACGCCCGTTGGCGTTTCCATGGTCGTCGACCCCTACGGGGACGTTATCGGCGACGTCATCCGGGACGAAGGCATCCACACATGGGACATTGACCCCTCTGCCGTCCTGGAGCCCAAACAATTCCACGACGTCAGCGGCGCCTACAACCGCTTCGATATTTTCGACCTACGGGTCAACAGGCAGAGGATGGAACCGATCTGCTTCACGGGCGAACCAAAAAGCCCCCTTGCAGCCACTAGGGACTTTGAGCCTGCCGTGCAGTACCCCGCGGACTCTGATTTTGCAGAGCACACTGATTCACTGGACAAGGCTACCTTTCCTCAACCGTAAGTAGACCAATTCCGCCAGAGGCTTCCCGGCCCGAGACCCTGTTCCGCTCTTATCGCGACAAACAGGAACCCTCTCCTCGGCGCGGGACTCATCGAAACAACCACGAAGAACCGGAAAGTCCACCCCGGTTTCCGCACCACCGCAGCTCCGATGGGCAGCATCACCCCAATCTCAAATTTGGCAAACGACACTTCGTCAGATGTTGGTGGCATGCGGCTCCCTAAAGCCGGGGCGGCCCAGGTTAGCCAACAGTGGGCGGGCCGCCCCAAATACCTTCAACCGGAACAGAGGGGCGGTGCCTGGCCCTTCCTGGCCAGGCACCGCCCTTGTCCTGTGTTGGCGGCTAGCTACTCATGGCCCAGTCCTGCAGCTGACGTCTTCTTGCCCTCTACTTCGTTCAAGGCCCGGAGGTCGAAGATGCCGTTGATATCGGCAGCCTTGGTGGCGCCAGCGTCCACGCCGTCCTGGAGGAGCTTCTTGTACGTTCCGGCGAGCGGATCAGTGGTGAAGGTGATGTTCTTCAGTGCGCGGTCAATCACGTTTGCGGGAAGCGGCTTGCCGGCGGTGTCCTTGAGGACGGCGTTGATGGTGCTGGCCTTCTCTTCTGGCGTTGCGGAGTTCAACCAGTTCACGGATTCAACATGGCCCTTCAGCAGTGCCTTCACAGTCTCCGGGTGCTCAGCGGCGAACTTCTTGTTCACGATCAGGATGGTGGTGGTGAATTCGCCCTTGTCCCACAGGTCCTTCTCGTCCACGAGCACCTTCGCTCCTGCTTCCAGGACCAAACGGGAGGCCCACGGCTCAGGCAACCACGCGCCGTCGAGCTTTCCGTCCTGGAAGAGCTTCAGCGTCTGGGCGTTTTCGGTCGGGTTGATGTTGACGTCGCCACTGCCGTCCGGGTTGGTCTTGTAGCCCTGGTGACCCAACCATGCGCGGAGGGCTACGTCCTGGGTTCCGCCAAGCTGCGGCGAGGCGAGGACCTTGCCCTTGAGGTCGGCGGCGGAGTTGATTTCGGGCTTGACCACCAGCTGGGCTCCGCCTGCTGCGGCGCCGGCGATGATGCTGACGGACTCGCCGTTGCTCTTGACGAAGGAGTTGATGGCCGGGTTGGGGCCGATGTACGTGGCGTCGATGGCGCCGGCGTTCAAGGCCTCGATCGCGGCAGGGCCTGCGTTGAAGATCTGGGTGCTGAGCTTGGTATCGCCGAGGTCCTTGGCGATGATGCCCTTGCTGATGCCAACCAGGGCCGGGCCGTGCGTCACGTTGCTGAAGTAGCCCAGCTTGAGCTCAGCAGCAGGAGACGTCGTCGTTTCCGGTCCCGGATGGTTGTTCTGGGAAACAGCAGAGGCCACTGCGGCGCCAGCACCGACCAAGAGGACCACCCCGAGAGCAAGGGCGATCTGGAGTGTGCGGCGGCGATTGGCCTTAGCAGGGCTTTCACCAGCGACGATGCGAGTGCTGGAACTGTCATTGGGTGAGGACATGAACGGAAATCCTTTGGGGAGGGCAGGCCCGCGACAATGACTGCCTGGGAACGGAGGTGTTTGAGGATGCTGTTGGTGAAGCCGCGGATCTAGTGGACAGCGGATGACGACCGGCGTCCGCCTGAAAATCCCCGGCGGCAAATTCTGCTCGTCTTCAGAGCCGATGCATGCTCTGAGATTACGTACGCCACTTCACCGTGACAAAGAGGCAAGACTCCAGCGGTAACGCGGCGACGTGGGTCTTAACCTGGCGACGCCTGAGCGTAATAAGAAGACACTTCCGTCATGCCGGACAAGCTGGGGGTGCCTCGAAGCGGCACAGACCTCCCCTTCATGGCTTCGCCGCTTTCGGTAGCCGCCAGACCCCCGGCAAACATACTTGTGGCAGATGGTTGGGCCGTTAGCCCACGCAACTCCTTCGACAGCCGCCTTAACTGGCTCCAACCCGTGGGGAATTGTCCGGCACCAGCGGGCACTGTGCCCCACGTCTAAGTGAGGATGGACAGGACTTCTCGCATCCACTTCCACTCCCGTGCTTTAAACGCCGATAATGGACGTTACGTAAAGTAAGTACGCTGATAGTTGAATGCGCCACATTTTTTGATTCCTTAGGCCAATCGCCGTCAGATCATGTGCTGGGATCCGACAGCTGCCAGATCAACACACCGTCGAACGCAATCTCCCCTGTCTGTTCGTTGAATTCAACCTGCCCGGTTATTGATGCAGTAACCGTATCCGAACCGTGGTGCGCAAATGTTTCCGGCCAAGGCTCGCTCCTGGCATCGAAGAAGTATGGGAGGACATCATCTCCGTACTCAAAATCAACATCTGCGTCAGCCTCCGCCTCAAATTCCAAGCCGATCGCCCCCGAGGAGATCAACCAGGATCTCCCGACCTTGAAGTAGCTGACACTGTAAAGATTGCTTGTCTCCAAAAACCTCACTCTTCGGTCAGGTGCATAGCGTTGCTCGCTGATGTCATGGAGATCGAGGTCGCAGCTCTCTACCAATTCCTGGAAGAACCGGTCGCTGAACGCCTGATCCGATTCGAGTTTCTCTTCCAAAAGGCCGACCAATCGCTGAGCACGGTCAAGGGTCGCCACAGCCGCCGCCACCGAAGAATCAACTATCGAGACTCTGTCATGAGAAATCTTTTCGCTGCTGAGCTCATCAAGGAGGCCTTGAGGGATGGCGGTGGAACTGCTGCCAAAATCGGCTTTGTTTGCAGTAACGAAAGTGACAGCCTCAATTGGGTGAGCACGGAGGACTTCCTTGACCGACTCCCAGATGAGGGCATCCCTGTACCCCGTGCCCTTATCTGCGAAAGGAGCCTCACGATGAATGGCCTTTCGGACTAGGACGTCGTGTGAAACGTCAGGGATGCTGAGGAGCGTCGCCCTGGAATCTCTGAGCTTCTCCCTAAGCGCCGCTTCGTAGGCTGATACTTCATCGTCGACGGAGGGCACTGTGATCTGGAGGTCCCCGAGACCGAGGCGCCGCGCATCCCGTAGGACTGCGTCTGCAGCATCAGCAAGTTTGGTGACTCTTTCGCGCCATTTATGCACCACTTCCAATAGCACAAGCTCAGGAACGGCCAGCCTGATGACGCCGCGCTTGCATCCCTCCAACAGCCCTTTGCTGGCAGCGGAGGCAAGAGCGAAGTCTGCGATCAACGCGGTTGAATCCAAGATGACGTGCATACGCCCTAACGTACTAGCTGACCGGGACCCTATACGCCCTCCGGGCGAATAGGTGATGGGCAACTGTTCCAATCGCTAGATCTTTGGACGCCGCGGCTAGCACAAGCCACACGTCACACGAGTCCAAGGACGGTCGGGCAGGCACCCGCCACGGCAGCAGGCATTCCCGCTCTATCATTGGCTACAGCAGCAGGTGAAGGCCGCCGCCTCTTGTGGCGGGAGGAGGAGCCTCCACGCTTAGCGCCAACTAAGGACGCCATGAGACGAACTACTTCAGCAGAAGTTACTCACTTCAGCGTTACCCAAATCTTTGGTTTCGACTCGGCTGTCCGAATTGAAGCCACTATCGATCCCGTTTCACTCCAGACAGATTCAGGTCGTAAGAAGACGTTTCAGGCGGCTCTAGCTGAGGCTACAAAGGGCAGCACAAATCGCATCTTCACGGGTGATGTCAAAGCAGAGATCACTTGGTTTGTCTCTGAAGAACGTCGCTACAGCACACACATCGTGGCAGACGTCGACAACATCATCAAGCCATTGTTCGACGCTATCACCGGTCCTGACGGAATTATGATCGATGACAATCAGGTTCAACAGGTAGGAGCATCATGGCTCGACGCAGAACCCGGTGACCTGAAGTTCACGATGGTTGTTACGGCTCTTTCCCCCGATGAGTTCATCATCAGAAAAAACCTGACATTTGTCGACTTTGGAAGCCCTTATGGATGCATGCTCCTACCCGACGGTCCCAGGATGCTGAAAGGCATACTGATCACGAGAATGGCAGACGCAATCCGCCACCACAGGGAGCTCCTCGCCATCGGAATAGAGCCGGCAGCAGCGAGAATGCACATGCCCATCCAGCGGTTCTATCCTTCGGCCCGGGTGAGAGGCTTCAAGGTAGAACTAATTTCTACTGCACAGGGTTCGGTATCTGCTGACTCGCAGTAAGGGTCACGCGGTCCTTCACGCGCCAAGGGGATGGTCTGTCACGAATGCCCGAAGTCACACCGCCGACTAGAATGCGCAGTCGAACCTTTCCGGAGGGATCGGCGGCTACCATGACCTGCTGGATGCCCTGGCCGACCCTGGCCACGACGAGCAAAGCAACGTGAAGGCTTGGGTCGCCTGGGCAGCCGGCCATGGCAGAAATTCGACTCGGAGCAGCTGGACATCGATGCCGTCTACGGCGAACTGGCACCCGGGTCCGCAGGCTATCCGGACTGGCTTCCTAGGCTTCGAAGTGAGGTGTTTGGCGTGGTCCCGGCCCTAGGCCGACTGTTCTAACTGCTCTTCGTCCGCCGGTACATGACTGTCGTCCACGACTTGGAAAACAGGGGGAACGTAAGCTCCGTGCTCTCGACGGAGATATTGGATTCCGGAGTCATGATCGGCCGAGTAACCAAGCGATTTCTTGAAGAACTTGAGCCTGTGCTCCGCATCGCCGATCACCTCGGCCCAAGTCTTGACCCAGATCGAGTACTTTTCGTGCGCTTGGGTTTGCCCAAACGGGAGGACGGTAGATCTCCGCTTGTCCTCAAGTTGTTCATGGACGGTGTTCCCTACCAGCCAAAATTCCCAGTGCACATTGTCCTGCTGAAAGCGGTTGTCCTTGACAATCGCGTGCGCGTAGTCCTCCAGTTGC
The DNA here is from genome assembly GCA_050627125.1 of Arthrobacter sp. 21a14. Taxonomy (GTDB): domain Bacteria; phylum Actinomycetota; class Actinomycetes; order Actinomycetales; family Micrococcaceae; genus Arthrobacter. The sequence continues at coordinate 15,190 of CP192488.1, forward strand.
CTAAGGTCATCGGGATCCAATTTATGAGACGGACGCTTAAGTTCAACGACTAGTTGCTCAAAAGAATTGGCCGTTGTCTCTTTCTTTCTTCCGAGGACGAGATCCGGTATTGCGACTTTGCCATCCGCGCGCTTGGGTTCGGGACCACTTGCGAGATCAACGTCTAGGCCGAGCATGCTGACGTGATTTCGTAGAACCGCACTTAGACGCTGATCGTCTCCGGTTAGAGCCCATTCTTCGCCGAAGACCCAAGTCTCTTCGGCCAACATTCTGTGCAATTGTGTGCGTTCCAAGAGCTGCTGACGCGATAGTTTGTCAAAGACCAAAGCATTCAACATGTGCAAGAAATCGAGCCGGCCAGCCACCATGTTGGACGATGAAATGACATGGGAGAGCGTCGTGCGATGCAAGAGCCGGCTGAGTTCGTCGACTCGTTCGGAGCTCAGGTTCAACACCTGCTCTAGGACTCCTTGAAGCTTGCTTGGATCCGAAGCTAATGCCTCCCTAATCAAGCGGAGGCTGAGTTTCTTCAGTTTGGGTGAGCGGCCTTCTTCGATGACACGAGATGCCGCCATGGCCACGACGTTGAATGCCTGTCGCTCTGTCCGCTCCAGCTCTGAAGCTGGCTCACCATGGTAAGGATAGATTTGCTCTTGCTGCCATTGGCTTATGAGGCGCTCTTCCTTGGCGCGCATCCTGAGGGCCAAATGTGTTCTGAGGGCGGCCCGGGCAGATGCTACAACCTTGGAAGCCTCGGATTCTTCTTCCACTTCGCTGTCCAAAAAGATCCTGGATTCATTTTCCCGGAAACCGGACCAGTTTAGGTAGGCAGTGAACTCAGCACCCGGAGCTTGGATCCTGGCGCGGATATCCTCAAGGATGGACCCGCTTTCATCACAAATAAACAGGCGTCGTGGAACGGACTTCAGATCCCACTCGATGATCGTAAGCGTTGCTTCGGACGAGATGGATTCGGGTAACTCAAGATTTACTGTTGTGACATCGAGCTGAACGGCGGCGGGGTCCAGCACAGCACCCTTCCAGCTGATCTTCGTATCCGGAAACCTCTGAAGGTGAGTTGCAAAGGTCACGAGGAGGTGCTCAGTAACAGCCTCATCGTTCAATAGTTTGTTCTGGGCGTCCGTGCTGAGCTGATGTATCTTGACCGTGGTTCCAGCCGCCGCCTCGGTGTGTTTGGGATCGCTGATGTCGAATCGCTTGAGGCTAGCCCTATCGCCCTTAACAACAATCTCGTGCAGCCCTGCTTGACCCATGGACGCCGCTCTGGATATCCACACAACTTGGTTTCCCACGCCAAAGGCAGCGTAACGCCCGCGGCCTTCTCGTCCGTGAACCGGTCGCTTCAAAACTTCCGTCACCGCCCCAGGACGGCGCTTCCACGAGTCGCCCACCGACCCAAAGGCCCGTTCGGCCTGAACCATATTCATGCCGAACCCGTTGTCGACGATGGTGAGTTCCTCGGCCCCGCCCAGAGGATTTTCTTGAACGTCGAGATCCACTTGCGTGGCGTCGGCGTCCAAAGCGTTCCAGATCAGCTCGGTCAAACCTGCCAATGCGTTCTTGGTGTAGCCCTGGAGCAACGTCTCGCCTGCTGTAACCTCAATCTGGATCCCCATTTGTGAATGATCGCACACCATGCGCTGTCTCAAACATTGATGACAAAACAGCGCGACGAGCGGCAGCCCCCACGTCAGCGAACACGGGCCGGTCGATGTACCGAAGCCTGTGCCAACGGCTTCGTTGTGGTCTTGGTGCAGGAGACTCATTGACGGGGGACATTGGCGCCGGTGTCCTCCAGGGAGTACGCCGCTGCGCTCCTGACCCCTCCGGCCTCTATGGAGGTGGCGCTTCAGAGGCTCGACTTGGCAGCCTTGGACGGCCGCACCACGGAGTCGTCGGCGCGGCGTGCGTACTAGCGCCTGACCATGGTCGATGACGCTGATCCGACCACATCGTATCCGGGTGAGATGCCGACGCTATTGAAGAAGGATGCCGATCTGGCCACGGAATACGGTGCGGGCCGGCGTGCTCTGGCCGAGCCCTGAAGATCAGTCCGCGTCAGGTGAGCGACCTACTCTCAGAGGCGGATCGGCGTCCAATGCTGCGCGTGATCGACGAGTCCCCGGCCGTACGTTGTCAATTTCGCCAAGTACGGTGGCAAGCCACACCAACGCCGGAAAACACTTCAACAGCCGACCCTGAGCCCGGCGTGAGGACCGCTAAAGCTCGGATGTTTTCTGAGCGAACACCTCTCCCGGTCACTTGCCGAGCCGAACCCACCCCCTCATCGGTCATTCCGCTGGAGCGGCAACCAGCCGGCAAACCGCTCACCTGCCCAACTTAACGAAAGGTCAATTAAGTCGGCAGCAGACAATGGCCCGATTGCGCTACTCCAACGCCCATTGAAAGTACCCCCAAGCTGACGAGCGGGTCTGGGCGGTCTGCGGTGAAACCCCTCCCCTGTCGACGCTGCCGTTACCCGTGGCCGAAGCACCAGACGCCAAATCGCAGTCTCGCTGTCGACCAGCTCCACACGGAGTTCCAGAATCGAGTCCTGCGTCCATGAAAAGCCTACTTACAGGCGCCGCTGCCTACTCGAGAGACGGAGTGACCTCTCCCCCGACCGCATCTCCTAGCTTTGACGGAAGGTCAATTATCGGCTTACCCCTCAAGCCGGACAATGGAGGCAGATCTGGGCACACCCCAACCTGACGTCAGAGGGAATTACGGTACGCGTCAGGTTAGGATCCAAAGCCAAATTCATGACGTTCCGCAACTAACGTCTCAGACCCTAAACCGACATCTCAAGCCATTGCGAGGAGCTCGGCGTCCGCTAGCTGACCTTATTTAAAGCGGGCGCTAAGAGGAAAGAGACCCCTCCCCGGACTCAGGAAAGGTTGTGGATTGCCCCGGCCCAGCGGGGGCCGGAAACGGCCCGGCGGACCGCCCTGGCGCGTCCGTGGAAGTCGATCTTTGGCATACGCGGAGAATCCTCAGTTTTGCCACCCGTATCGCTCCAGGCTGATGGCACTGCGGCATTTGTCGATGTTGTGCAGCAGTCGGTAATCAGCCCCATGCCGGCGTACTCGCGGACCGCAGCGATGCCGGCAACGGCGTCGGTCTTGGTGTCGAAGGGCTTGGAAACTGCCATAACGGTCCCGTCGGGTGCTGTGAGCCGGAACCTGAATGATGACTGCGAATCCATAAAGAGTTCGAACATTCCTGCCATTGCGATCCTTTCGGTCTGATGGATCCCTGAGGCTGCATCCTTGCCGCCACCGGACACGAGGCACCCTTACCTTCGTTTTCCGCGGTATCCCGCCATCCAAATGTCCATCAAATTCAGCATGCGTTCGCCGAGTCTTTCGCAGGGACGCACACCCGCGCAAGGCTTTACCCGCATACAACCGAAGTGATCCCCCGCTCTCAACTTCCGCTCAGAGGTTAATAGCGCGCGGACTCGCTGGCTGATAGCCGGTGCGACCGGCCCGAAGGCCCTAGACATTCCAGCTCGCGGCGGACTCGAACTTTTTCTTCGCCGTTCAAACCACCAAATCTGCCGTCCGCTAGGACGTCCTCCTGCCACGGCGCAACCACCGAAGTCATGCGGCTTTAGTGCAGGACCGGCGCGCCCAAGACGGGTGACCGGTGCGAACCCTAAATAGGTCGTTATTTCCTCAACCCAAAGGAAGACCTCATGGATACCACTCCTTTGTCCTACCAATTGAGCACGACCCCTGACCTCACCCGCGACCACAAACCTGCGGGAAATCGCAGTTTTCGGATAATCGGATTTACCGCTCTCCTGCTGCTTGTGGCTCTAGCCGTCGCCTTCCTGCTTGGTGCTGGAAGCCCCTTGCCAAACGAGCGCAGCACGGACTCAACATCTCCCGGATTACCAACCCATGTCGAATCCAGCCAGTCAACTGCGGAATCCTTGCCGCCTGCTTCGGAAGGAGGACGCTGACATGAGCGCTGCAGAACCCGCCCTGGACCGCACGATCCCGCACGTGCCTAGGGCACCCGAATTCCCTCAAGCGAATCCGTCCTTGGCTTCGTGGACGCGAGCAACCTGGCTTCGGACCATCGTTCTCGAAGTCATCGCCGCGACAGTAGCTGCCGGGGCCGATGCCGCGCTGGCGGCGCCATTGCTGGCCGTGTTTCTCTCTGCGGGCGAAGCCAACAGTGGCGGACCTGGACTCGCTGTGGTGGCGTTCCCCCTGGCCTTCGTCATGATGCTCGTGATGGCCTACTGCGCCCACAACGTCGGACACCTACAGAATGAAACAACACCTAACAAGCGCAGCCTTGAGAAGTTCTTTCTTACGGTGTGGATTGCTGGCGGGTTGGGGCTTACGGCACTTCGCGCTATGCACAGCTACATCATGCCGCCGTCCATGGACCCGGCCCTCACGCCGGGCACTGAAGAAGCGCAAGTCGCGTACAACAACACTGTGACGATGGCACACCTCGCCGATTACGGCCAAGCGCTGGTCATGCTCATCTTCTACTTCGCCAGCGGCCTACTTGTCATGGCCCAGGCCAAGAAACTTGGCAACCCTCAGCTCGGACACATGCTCCGCAGCGATGAGGGTAGGAGGTCCGCGATGCGCGAATGGAAAAAATCCCGCGGTCAGGCACTGATGTTTGTGGGACAACGCAATAGCCGTCGAGAGCACATCGAGCACGGTCTCGACCGTGAAAAGAACAATGCCATCGAACAAGCCAAGAAAGTCATCAAGGAAACCAAAGAGTACTCGGTCCTGGTCCAAACCCAGATCGAACCCGACCCCACGAAGACCATGATGACTCACGCCCATCACATCCAGATCCCAACTGACGAGCCGGAAGGCCGTAGTCCGAGCGAAGCTCAGCAAGAGCAGGGGGAATCGTGAGGCGCCCCCACGCGGCAGCTACCTGCCGGCATTGCCGGCAAGCGCTTCTGCCTTGCCCCCTGCAACTGGCCTGCCCCGGCACTGACTTGGACTCAGGCACCCCCTGCACAAGGTGTCGACACGGCCTCCACTGCCCTATTCACGGCATCCACTGGACCGGAACCTACGGCCCAGCCGCATCAACCACCGCAGACGCAGAAAGCAGTTCACGATGAAACCCACCGGCCTCCAAGGACCAACCACCATAGAGTTCTACCTTCGGGAAGTAATCCCCCCTACCCTCTACTCGCCCTGGCAGCAGCTCAAAGACACCGTGGCAGGCTGGTGGGACGGCGGTCGGCTCTCGCAGCCACAGCGTGGCATGGAGGACGAGACAAGCCATCACCTGTTGCTGACCCCGTGGGCCCGTGCCAGGCAGCTGGAATTTCTGGAATCGGCGCGAGCTGAATGCATCCTGCACAACGGCATCGTCGATCCCTACCGTATTGAGCTGGCTGCCCTCAAGGCTTCCACGCGGCGCCTTATTGAGGAGGCCGACAAGGCGGGTGAACACCATCGAACGACCATTGCCCAACCGGCCGGTAAGGCTGTACCCGCCGGCCCGGGCGAATACGCACTGACCGCCGCTGGTCTGGCAGCACACCGTGAGAAGGAAAAGCGCTCACGTGACGCTGAAGCCGCAGCGCGGCAACGAGCGGCCGGAGAGGCGGTGGCGGCAGCCGCGGAACGAATCGCGGTTGTGGAAGAAAAGATAGCCATGGCCGCCGATGTTCTTGCCGACCGGATCGCCGGCTGCCGACGTCATACCAGCCGCCGCATCGCCGTCTACGCCCGAGGTATCACCCGTCGGCATCCAGACGCTCCCATCATCCGAGCACTCACCCAAGACCTCGCACTCGATGAGGAACACACCGGCCAACGCAAGCCCGGCGTCGACATGACCGAAGGCTAGGGCCCCGCACCACCTGGGATTTGCAGCACGGGGGCCGGGAGGCCCCCGTGCGAACCCTCTATATGGCGTCAATACAACAAATGTCCCCGAAAGGACGCATCATGAATCGGCTCAAGCGAGCTTTCAGCAACCTTAAGGCCCGGCGTCAGAACCTCAGCGACGACGGGACTGCCTACCACGGCACCAACGCCTCCTCGATGCCGGAAGATACCAGGTGGTGGCGCTCCTATCCCCGGGAAGCGACCTGCCACGTACCCAGCCAGTTCGACTTCAGCGCCAGGGTCCGGGACCTCATCATGACCTATCCAAAAGCATTCGACGACACCACCGGAACTTACCTTTTCCCCTGGCTCGACACGGTTCAGGAAAGCTGGATTGTAGAAATCGAACGAGCCTTCCATAACGCCGTTTTCCAGGAAAAGGGTCTCTTCATCGAAGACGAACGACGTGCCAGGGAAGCAGCAGAAGACGAGCGGCGCTTGCACGCGGCAGTTACGTCGTGGGACAAGCAGTACCGGGCCGCCAGGGATCACCTCCTCGGCGAAAAGGGTGCAACCACCGCCTGGGACGCCTCCCCGTCGATAACTGCAGCAGCAACGCTCGACGTGGGCACACCTGTCCCAACATCCCTCAGGGTGACCACCCTGAACCACAAACCTGCCCCCGATGAAGACGGGAAAAGAAGCGCCGATCCCGTCGTCCTGGCCCCCTCCCCTAGACACGACACGGCCCACCGGCACCACTCACCCGCCGCTTCGGAAAACAACGGGGCAGTGCAGGAAACGGAGCTACGAAGTGCCTAAGACCACAGATCCACTGACGTTCCATCCGATGGACGTGCAAACGACCAGATCAAAGAACACCGTCCCAACGGGACACGAAGAAAAGAGCCACCGCATGCGACGCCTCGCCATGACGCTGATGTTGTTCCTGTCCCTACTACTGCCCGTGGCTGCTTGCGGACAAACAGAGCCGCCCCAACAGACCTGCGAGAGTCCTAAAGCTTCTCTCTCCCTCGTGGTGACGGCAACCATGAATTCCCTTCCCGCAGCGGCCGGAGATGTTCCGTGCTTGGCGCGCAAGGCCATAGAGGAACGCAAGCCCATAACCCTCATCCGTGAGGATGGCGCCCCGGCAGTCGTCCAAGCTGCCCGTGTCTACCCGGTCAATGAGGGCGCCAAAGACAACGACATCAACAAAGCACTCAATGCCCTGTATCCCGCTATCGCAGGGATGAAAGCCCAAGCCGACGGTGACGACGTAATGGCCGCCCTGGACCTCGTTGCCCGCACTAGCTCCCCCGGCTCCACCATCGTTTTCCTCGGCTCAGGGCTGGCCGACAGAGGTGCGCTGAACCTCACGAAACCTTCTCTCGCAACGGCAAGCCCGGCAGAGGTGGTCGAACAGCTGAAGAAACTGAAAAGCATCCCAGATCTGGTCGGCCGCGTCGTTCATTGGTACGGAATGGGAGATGCCCGGGGAAGCCAAAAGCCGCTGATCCCAGCGCAGCGTAACAACTATCAGGCCATCTTCACATCGGTCTTCGCAGCAGCCGGCGCTGAAGTCCATTTCCATGCAGGCCCCACGGGAACCTCCAAGAACAATCCAGGCAACGGATTCACGCTCATCCCGGTGCAACCCTTGGAGCAGCAATCCGTAGACTTTCCCACCAGTGGCACCATCAACTTCGATGACGCTTCAGCCCTGGGATTCGATCCCGACAGCACAGCCTTTCGAGACCCCGTAGCGGCCCGCGGCGAAATCAGCAAGATCGTTCAATGGCTGATAAGCCACCCCGCCGGGACCATCACCGTCCTGGGAACAACGTCCTCGGCCGGAGACGAAGCCGGACGGTTGGAACTCTCCACCAACAGAGCACAAACCATCTGCCAAGCCGCCACCATCGAGGGCGCGGATGCAAGCCGTTTGCGTTGCCAAGGTGTAGGAACCCATTTCGACGGATACACCAACGACCGCCTTCCCGGCGGAGAGCTCGACGAAACAGCCGCAGCCGCAAACCGAAACGTCATCCTGAATTTCAGTTCCTGACCCAAGTCGAGTCCGGCCCGTCTGCTCACCCAAAAGGGCCGGACTCGAACGGAAGTAACACCATCAACTGTCGACCGATCCGCGGTCGAAGCGTCGCAGAAAGTGGCATCTCCATGCACACCAGTAACCGGTGGGCTGCCGACCTCGCCGAGTGGGCCGCCCACGCAAAGTACGAAAAACACAACCCAGTTCCGGGATGGCCTTCCGGAGCACACCCTGCCCCCCGTGTTGTTGCCACAGATGCCTCAATACTTCCTGGCAGTCCGGGAGCAGGAATCGCCGTTAGTTCCTCCGAAGGAATCATCTGGCAGGAACACCTGCTGCACACACGGGACACGACAATAGCCGAACTGACTGCCCTTTGCCGGGCACTCGAACACACCCCAGGCTCCCAGCCGCTGCTTGTCCTCTCTGATAGCCAGGCCGCCATTCGCTACGCCACCTCGGCCACCCCCAAACGAAGCGACATAGCCTCCTTGGCCACAGCAATCAAGCGACTGGCAGCAAAACGAACCGTCGAATTCCGCTGGGTGAAAGCACATACCGGACATGAACTCAACGAAGCAGCCGATCTTGCAGCTAAAGAAGCCCGGATGACGCCCCTTCGCTTCAGCCCTGCCCAGGTAAGACCGACCCTGCTGCCGGCCACGGCCTCCAGGACGCGACCCTCAGCAGTCCCGCCCTAAGTGCGAACCCTATTAAGGGCGGAACTCCACACCCGGTTCCATCAATGACAAATGAATGGAGCAACACAATGACTCGCTGGACCGATATCACCACATTCCTGTCAACAAGCCAAGACGTTGTTGCCCTCACACAAACCGATGATCGCACCGCCTACATCCTCCTGCGCACAGACAACGGACAGACTGCCGCCATGGTCCTCGACAATAGCTGCGGGGACTGGCTCCACATTCTCGCTCCTCTGACTGTGGGTGCGAAGAAGACAGCATCGCGCTACGGAACCGAGCCGGGTATGGCCGTCATCCGGTGGAACGGGGCATGGGCCCTCCACCAAGGAATCCACCAGCCTCACACCACGCCTGAACTAGTCCTCGCAGCACTGGCCGCAACAGCAAGCGCCGCATACCCCACAAAACCTTCACCGCGGCCGGCCTCGGATACTGCGCCGGTCACCGTCCGCTAAGACAACGAGGAACGACACCATGCGCACACGTCTTGCCATCGCCACTGGAATGGCCGTCATCGGCCTCGCTGTCGGCGCAAACCAGATGCTCGAACCACGCACGCCGGCCGAAATCCGCGACGAGCAGCAGACCCGTCAGATCGAGAATCTCAGCGATTCCCAGGAACGTAGCGACGACAGCAAAAGAGAAAACGGAACTGACCACCTGAACGCTGAAATCAAGGAGAGAAACCAGCCCGTGGAACCCCGGCCCGGAACAAAACCAAAGCTGCGGCTCAGGATTCCTTAGGCAAACTCCCATCCCGTGTTTCTCAGGCTGGACCCCCTAAGGAGGACCTATGTTCAACCGGAACGGATTTGCCGCAGGTGACTGGGTAACCACCACGCGCGTCACCAAAGTCAGCCTCACCGATCAGATCGCCGATACGGGGCTTCCCCCAGGAACCCTTGGCGTAATAACGGCAAGAAACGGATCACGGGTCACCGTAGACCTCGCCACCGGCTACGGAACCATCACAACCGTCATCCCCGTCAGGGACCTCCGAACCACACGGGCCGGAGGAGGCATCACCAGCTTCCATCACCGAGTCGGCATCACAACAGTTATCCGCGTCGCGTTGGCAGGCTTTCTGCTCTGGCCGTTCGCGCAATACAGCATCGAATACTTCGCCGCATACGGTTCCTTCGACGGGTTCATCGAATCCCTACCCCTTGCTGCTTTGGACTCCCTGGGCGCATCAATCATGGCCGCGACCAATGATCCAATAAGGGCACTGGTGTATGCAGGTTTCCTTACCGCCGTCAGTTGGATCGCTTTCCCGCTCCGGTCAAAGCGGGGCAGGCGGTAGTTCAACAAATTTCGATCATGAGACATGTTTGAGTGTTCATGGCGCGGGTGTCTGGCGGGGCGGAAACGCCGCAGTAAGTCCTCACAGGACACAATGCCGCACCGGGCAATGGCAAGACTCTATGATCTGCACAGGATGAACAACTAGGGGAACCAATGTCCGGAGGCAACACCGACAACGCCCGAACGGGCCCGCAGGAATCCTTTCATAACCTTGCACGCCGCGAACTGCTCAAGGGCCAGCGCCAGAAAGCCTGGGCATCAGAGCCGGACATACATCGCCTCGGCTTTACGACCACGGCTGAACTCCTCCTGACGTTCGCTACGAACCTGGCCGCGGCGCTGAATTACCCCTACGCCCTGGACGACACCAGCCCTCAGGCCAGAACGCGCTTGACGAAATATGTGGACGACGATGCGAGTAAAGACAAGCTTCGAAGAGCGGTCGCTCAGGTCATGGCAATCTTGCGCTCCGACGCCATCATGGGCATGTTCCTCGACCACCTGAGCGATCCCAACGACCACTCGCTGAGCCGTTACGAGCCCCACCACAAAGCAGCGGCAGTCACACACATCCGCAGCGGGGGCGTACTCCGAAATCAGGCAGCTGCCCAGCAAACAGTTCCTGAGGCCGCCGCTTACCTCGTGACAAGAGCCAAGGCGTTTCTGTCACGCACCTTTGACCACAGGGAAAACACCCCACCGGTCCCCTACCGGCAAATTGAGGCCGCCCAGAAAGCAGCAGCCGAGGCGCTGGAGGCCTACTGCTGGGCGGTCTTGCCTGCGGGACGGTCAAATAAGCCTCCCACTAAGGAACGGCCCGACCAGCCTCCGAAGGACCTCGCCGTTTGGTCGCGGAAAAGACTCCTCAACCAATTAACCAACCCCAACCTTCTGAGCGCTGAGCAGCGGGACAACGCTCACGGGCTCCTTGACGTAATGGTTCTGTACCCCTTTGGACTCACCGATCCGACGACTCGCCGTCACATGGTGACGGCCGAGTACCTTATGGCCTCACAGCTGCCTTACACGATCGTCAAGAAAGCCCAAAAGAAACTGGGCCAAGGCGCCCACGGGCTATCGTGGGAACGAATCGCGGGAGCACTCGGTGACACGATCTCCGAGGAGAAGCGGACCCAGTTGAAGCGACAGAGTGCCGAGAAAAGATACCCGGAAATTTCTCCGAAACCAGCAGCCCTCGAGATCATTAGGCTCGCGCCCAACCTCACCGAGGACGTACTTCCCGGGCTTCTGGGATTGGGCGGTGCCCCTAGGCCCGCCATCGACTTGCTCACCAGCGCCTTGCCGTTGGAGGAAATCATCGTCCACGGCGACGGTGCACCAACCAGCTCCACGGGTGTCTACAACGCGGCTGGAGAAACGCTGCTCGTTCTCCTCAACCACTACGCCGCGAAACTGACATCCCGTAGCAACTTCAATCTTGATCACTTCGAACTGAATGCAGGCGCCGAAGCCAAAGACGCTGTCCTGCTCGCGTTCCTGAAGAAGCTCATTCGAGCGGTTGGCCGCAAGCATGGCTTTCCCCCTCCGCCCAGAACACAACCGAGCTCGTTCTACGAGCACCGCTCCGTGAGCACGCTGAATTCACTTCTCAAAGGAATTATCGAAGGCACACGAAAAGAAGACACAGGTGAGGGCAGAACCAGCAACGATGTAGTGAACGTCTTCACGAAGTACTCAAACGACCTTGATGCCGGTCACCTATTGCTGGACGCAGAGCCGCCGGCGGCTGAGGATGATTCCGGGCTGGGAAGCCAGTTCAACGAAGCGCTGGACAGCATTCCCACAGTCCAGACCACTGATACAGACTTTTTCAAGCGGCGGCAGGACATCCTCTTCAGTTCTCTCTTGACCCATCCGGCTGTGGCATCCGCGACATCAAAACTGCAACGTCATACCGACGATCCATCCGTCGACTACTTCGAGTTCAGCCAACCCTACATAAAGAACTTTTCCGAATGGGAGGCCGTCGACATCCGAAACACTGCGCGGGAAACAAACCAACTCATCATATGGGCGGAACGGCAAGCTATTGCCTGGGATGGGTCCGAGCAGCTATTCAAGTTCTACAACGCAGATAGATCGGCCCTGGGTGTGCAGCCTCTTAGCGTCGGCTTGCAGGGCATGATCCTCGACTTGGTCCTGCAGGTCCTTGTCGTGGAAGCAGAGACTTCAACCGACCTCATCTCGGCAATCGCAGACCATCTTACTTCGACAAACGACGAGGTCGGGGCATGACGACTACGCACCAAGGAAATTCGCCCATGATTGTCGATCTCACTGACGCAGGAACCGTTTGGCTTAGAAGCCTTCAGCAGCCTTCCGGATTACCGATAATGCTGGTGTCGCTGATCGAAGAGGTCGACATCTGGGTTGACCCTTCACGCCAACAACCAGCCTCAATATCCTTCCGGAAACCCACAGCTGAAACGTGGACGGTCCTCGAGACGATCATGGCATCTCCACCCCTGTGGTCGCTTCAAGACATCTTGAAACGTGACGACGGAGCGCGAACTGTCGAACTGGACTTCGCACCCGGACCACGCTGGGCCGACGTACGCGAGCTCGGACAACTGCTGTGGGACCTTCATTGGAACCCCCTTGCCCACGACAAAGCTCTACTCGCCCTTGACCTCATCCGGTTGCAACACCGCACGCAGGACATCACGCACAATCCGCCCAATCCAGCCTTCGTTCCGGTTGCCCTTCCCGCCGTCCTGGAATTGAAGGAACAACGCGGCCATCACCGGCTCGACCCGCACACCGAACGCCTTCTCTCGGAAGCCCTCGCAGCCGCCCCGGTATTCAATGAGCCAACGATGGAGACTATAAGGCACCTCAGGCCGGCCCTTACGCCAGCACAGATCGCCCAGACGTTGGAACCCCGGAAAGCGGCCGACGGTGCCCTCCTGACCGGAACTCCGGACTGGCGGCTCACAGGCCACGGACCGGCGCTAACAAGTGCCGACTCCATCCAGGTGACCCACCACGCCCAGGTTCCGGAAGCGATCACCGTCACTGTCCCGACCAAACCCGGCACCAACCCGGAAAACACGCCCTCCTACGAGGCGACCCTTTCAACCCCGGGAGGAAGACTGCTAGCGACAACCAGTTTGAACTACGACTCGGCTTCCAGCGCGTACGTTGGCCACACCCACGTACGACGGACACCCTCAACGCACGACCACATAGACCTCAGGCACCCGGAAAACACAATTCCGGCCCGCCAGGACGCCTATCAAGACCTCCAGGCACACACCTGCCGGTACCTCCAGATGAACCCCACCCACTCTCTGCTGACCCAATGGCAGGCCAATCAACAACCGGCCACCAATCTTCATCAAGACGAATTCGATTGGTTCCTCTTCGAACTCTCCACTCGCGAACAAACAGGTGTGACCCGAGGCAGCGAACGAGGACATGCTGCCGGTGACACGGCCGAAGGACCCCAACACTCCTTTTCATTTAAGGCCAAGGAGCTTGGTCGAACCATCATCGAGGCATACTTCGAAACGGCAACGGACGGAACCGAGGACCTTGTCCTTATCGTCCGGAACTTCCCCACGTCGGGAGAGCAGATCCACCTAACAGTCACGCTGGAAGGCCCAGGGGGCGGAAAGTCTGTACGCACCACGGAAACACTCCCCTCCAGAAAAAGCACAACCACATTCAAGCTGCGAAGTGCATCACCGGAAATGCTGCCGGTTTCCATCGCCCTCGGAAAAAAATCATGAAAACCCCAAGGACAAGCAAAGATCGACAGCAGGCCAAGCCCCGGAGCCGGGGAAACAGGCAACCGGACACAACCCTGATAGCAGACGTCAGTCACGGGTGGCCGCGGTCGTGGACCTACGGCCACCACGTAGACGACGAACACAACCCAAACATCAGACTTGCTCCCCGCTACATCTTCTACTCCGAACGACGAGTAGCCGAGATCAGGAAGACACTGCAAAGAATCCGGCACTTCAGTGACCTGCAAATGTACCAAGCCTTCTGCATCACACGGCTGGGCCTGCTCGGCCACCCAAACATACTTCAACTACTGATGGTGGAGTACCGAGTTCACGGTCACATGCGTATGCCGTCCCCGGGCCATATAAGAGTGACAGGCTGGCAATCACTTGACGACTCAAACTTTTCCATCAAGAATTCACGCTGGACACCTGAAGATATCGATCTCATCAGCGCAACCTGCAACTTCCTCCTGCGTTCCGTACCCACCAGCAGAACGAAGGCCGTCGAGGAACTGAAGTTTCTCTCAGAATCAAATGATCCACTCATCCAAGCCGAATCATCTATTCTGCTACTCCGCCTGTATCTCGAAAACCTACAGCACCGAAAAACCCCCAGCATCGATTCGGTTGTCGTCAAAGGCGTCCCCATTATCTTCGAAGTTACAAGGTCGCCAAAAACTTTCCCCGACAATATGGAACAACTGATGTCGACGGTCGTTTCCGCGTCACAATCCCTTAGAACCACCGTTTCCCATGGCCGACTCAAGCGCGCCCAAGCAGCGATGACTCGAGAGTCCTTCCACGAGGCGTTGCTTCTCCTTGACTGCAGTAAACGCGCTGAATCCCTGACGTCTGGCAGCGATGTCGATGTCGAAGAGGTGGAGAACTCAGTTATCGAGATCGAGGCATTTATCCGTTCCAGCATGTCCAAGGCTTGGAAGTCCACCCAACGCCAATCAGCCCTTAAGACCAAAGTCCGGCGAGTTCAAGCGATGCAGCTGACACCAGAACAAGAGTTGAGACTCGTCGACGCACTCATCCGCCTGGGCCTCCACAAAGCAACGGCCGCTGACTGGCATCACACCGTAGAGCACCTCCTCCACGACTTCTGCAGCGACGCAACCTTGGACAAGCACTCCTGGGCCCTAGTATCCCGGCTCGCTGCGTTCCATGAGCATCTGGCAGTCGAAAAGGTCCATGGTTCGGCTCCCTATCATGCCCATTACGCGTGGTATTACGCCTCTGCCGCAAAGGACAAAGCCCTCGCGCAGAACCTCAACGTGCCGGAGTCGCTTATTCGCTGCCTGAGGACGGCGCGTTTATATTCCTCAGCAGCATCTGTACTTTTGCCCATCCTCGAAATGCTTGATCAATTGGATGAGGCTGTACCACCTGGTTCTCCCCTTCGGCGAGAGATCCCGGGCGCACTTGGGATGGCCCTCTCTGGCGGTCCAGTCGAATTGGACTCCATTGACCTGACCGAACGCCTTAAGAACTACTGGCTCGAAAACCTCACTTATGCCCGGCAGGATTTTGAGCGTTTCGGTGACGCCAATGACCTGGCATGGGCCTTACGAGAAGCAGCAGTCGCACATCGAATTCATTCCGTACGAAGCACTAATGACGACGAAGTCCTCGAAAACCTTCGGTACAGCCTCGAATTGGCCACCGAGGCAGAAGAGCTTTACGAATCACCACGTGCAAGCCTCATCAGATCGTTTGTCCTCCACGAGTACTCGACGCTCAGCAACGACATGGAAGGTGTACAGCAGGCCATCAACCTTCAAACGAGCGCCCTGAACCGCTGGTTCGGGGACGACGACCGAGAACGGTATCGTCTGACAAAAGGCAAACGGGACTCAGCGTCCGCTTTGGACGTCACATTCGTAGTCTCACCCGAGGACGACCGGGAGGCATTCGAAGCCTACCAACGGTACCTCCGCAAGGAGCTCAAGTCTTCGTCCAAGGGTCTCCTCACCTTGGCTTCCCACGCCTCCCACAGTGCAAAGTTGGCCTTCAAGGTTGGTGATTACCAATTCTGCGCTCAGGCTGCATCAAGCATCATCCCGCATGTCACCGGTCCAATGGCAGCCAGTACCATCCCCTATCAGGCGCTTCAGTTCGTCCAAGGCCTTGCCGCTCTCGGTGCTGCCGCCTACATCGAGAGCGGCGAGTACGGCTTGGCTGTCGGTCTGCTTGAACTAGGGACCACCCTCCGTATCCGGTCGGCTCATGGAACGATCCAGCAGGTGGAGCAAGCCATCAACCACTGCCGCGATACCGTACTTCGGCTATCACTTCGCCTCGATGACCCAATCGTTTATCTGGCCGCAACGGAAGACTACGGCTTTGCGCTCATCGTTCGCGCCGGAAACGTAGAAGTCGTCCCACTGCCGGACCTTGCACGTAACAACGTACTTGATCTGTTGGGTGCATTGTCGGCGAACAAGGAAGCCGACCAGGACGTCGTAACACGTGGACCGCGCGGTTCGTCCGCACCCAGCCGAGCCTCCGTCGAAACGCTAATCCTCAGCGCCAGGCAGCCAACACAACCCCTCAGAGACGCACTGGCCTCTGCAGACGTTGCGCACCTGATCCCGGTAGGTGCAACGGCAGGCCTGCCGTGGGGACATATATTAGACCATGCCGTGACCACGACACCGTCCGGGACACTCCTCCATGTCGCCTACAACGGCAAGGCATCAGGCCACCACGGCAGAACCGTAATTGCGAACCCACACCCCATCCGCCACAAGGACCTTGACTACGCCAACCTGCCTGGAGCCGAAGAGGAAGCAATCACGTTGCATCATGATTGGGACTTCGACCCACCCATTACGGGGAAGAATGCCACTCGGGCCGCCTACAACAACGCACTAAACCAAGGACTAAAAATCCTTCATCTAGCGACCCACGCGGAAATCAACGAACTCTCTTGGGGCGACGAAGCAGACATCCTCTGGACTACCAACACAGCGGAAGGCACATCCGAGACAACGCCCGTGCAGGAACCGCTGAAAGGTACGTTCCCTCCCGCTGCAGTCTTCCTCGCCGCATGCTCGGGCGCCACCCCAAACAGAACCCTGCCTGACGAGGCCATAAGCTTCCCAACCACGCTCCTGTCAGGAGGGGTCAACACCGTCATTGCGCCCCTCTGGCCGATCAGCGACACAGCGACCTACGATCTCGTTACCAACTTCTACGAAAACCTCGACAACGGCATGACCCCTGCACATGCCCTCCGGAATGCAGCCAACCACTTGCGCGAAACCGATAGACGCCACGCTGCGACCTACTCAGCCTTCATAGTCACCGGAGCTGACTCAATACCTTAATCAAGATGAGACGCCACCGCTGCCGGGACTGTGGCGTCAAGCCGGTAATAGAAGGCCGCTGGGTTGCATATGCTGAGCCCATAGGCAGCGCAGACAAAAATCAGAGAAGGAGCATCCCTGTTCCTGAGACTCTTCAGCGGATCGGCCCGGCCTTGCTTTTCTCGGCACCCACAGCTGTGCCGCTGCCGCTCTTCCTGGCCTTGATAGCCTTTCCTGCTGTTACGGCGGTGCTGGGGTGGGTTCCTTCGCTCCGGGCCGCTGCCAGGCGGCCCCGTATTTGTGTTTCGTTGGCACCGGTTCCGGCGAGGGACTCGGCGAATTTCTCGTGGTGTTCAGTGGACCCGTAGCCGGCCCGCGCAGCGGTTTCTGTCTTCAGGCCGTGCTCTTTTAGCCGGCTGCTGTCGTTGCCGGTGACCCGGTTCTCGATCTCGCGGCCTACGCCATCCAAGCGGGCGAAGAGTTCCTTCTCTGCCCGCTCGTACCGTTGCTCCTGGGTGGACCATTGGTTCCCGGTGAAGCCGCCTTCTGCGAGGCGTTTGGCTTCGTGCAGGTTCTTGGCAGCGTTTACGAAGGTGGGGTCTTTGAAGTGTTCCTCGCTGACCCCGTCGATGCTTGTGGTGGTCGCCTTGCGGAGCTGGTCGATGTCGGGCCCGTTGATGCCGTCCTTGCCGATGAGGAACATCCGCTCCTTAATTTCGGCGTCGGCGGCGACCACGGCCTTCGGGGTTTTCGCATTGTGGGCCCTCTGGAGCGCCTGTGCCAGCTCGGGGTTGGCCAGAAACTCTGCGGGCACCTGGTGGCGTTCCATTTCGGGTGCGAGTTTCGCGGCCTTTCCACGGAGTTCTTCTGCACGGCCAGCCGCAAGCAGCTGCATTGCCTTCTAGTGTTCGACAGCTGCCTTGCGCGTCTCTTCCTGAGTGCGGGCCAACTCGTCCTGCCGGGCCTTCTCCGTGGTGATGGTCTGTATGCCTGACTCAAGGTATGCGGTGTCCGTGCCGACGTCGTTGATGTCGATGCTTTACAGTGTCAGGACCTCCTGACGGATCCTCCCCGACGCTGCCAAGGCAGTGGGATCGTGGTCTTTCCAGCCCTCAGCGACGGCGTAAGCGGTGGCAATGTCGGACGGCTGGGCCTTGTCCCACCACTGGTCCTTTTCGACCGGCGCCAAGGCTGCGTGGGCGGCGCTGCGTTCGGCAGCGAGGCGTGCTTGGGCTTCGTGGGCTGCCTGTGAGTCAAGGTGTTCCTGTTGCCGCTGGTGTTCCTGCCGGTGGCGGGCGAGGGTTTCGACGAGTCGTGAGGCGATCATCAGGGATTGCCGCATGCCGTTCTCTAGAACGTCGTCCATTCCGTCTGATTCACTCATCAGTGTTCCCCTTGCACTAGTGGTGTGATTCTTATCGGTCGAGGCCCGGGCCGGAGTCGCGTCGGCTGGGCTGGTGGCTTTTCGCTGGTGTTGGCGCGGTCGGCACCGCGGATCCAGGACGAATGGGGGAAGGCACATGCAGATCGACCTGCTGACACCCGACGGCAAGATGGTCTGGGAAAACGATGATCCCTCCAGCCCGGCATGGCGGCCACCGTCGCAGGTGATCGGCTGGAAGGTCGCCTGCAGCTGCGAACCGTTCAAAAAGCACGTAATCATGGACCAGTTGTGGACACGTGTGTGGGATCCAACCGAAGAAGACTTCGCCGCCGGACGTATCTACGCCGGCGACCCCAGCAGCGACGACCCGGAATACGTCAGCGATCGCGCAGACCTTGAACCGCTGTTCCATGAACGCTGGCTCCGGCACGTCGCCCGGACGTGTCACTGCATAACATCCGCACGCTTCGCGAGGATCTCAGAAGATTGAGGCCCAGCTCGATAATGCCGTTGCAACAGCCCGCGCGGAAGGCATCTCCTGAGACAAAATCGGTAGAGCATTCGGGATCACCCGCCAAGGAGCGCAGAAACGCTGGGATCTGGCTTGAACTCCGTCAGCGAAGGCTTTGGCGCCGTATTAACCCTTTAGTCCCCTTCGTACAGAAGGGCAGCAGCACACCACGGTCGCATGTGAAAAGCCGGCCCAGTGCCAGACGGGACGAGGCTCTAGGTGATGCCCGCTCTAATTACTTGCCCGGTGATTGGATGTTGCTAAAGGGGTGCGCCTGCCATGCCTCATCTATGACTGAATTCGGCTGAGCTTCCTCAGAACCATACTTGGAACGAATTGACCACCCCTGGGACTCGGGATCATTTACAAGCTCGAGGAGGAATGCCTCCAACGGGCGCTGCAAAGTGACTGCCCATTCAAGCTCTGCGATGCTGGCAACAAACGCTGGGATCCCTTCATCGGTCCGGTACAAGTTCCGAACGAAGGTCGAGTTCGCCAGGTGAAAGTCTTCCATCGTGATTACGAGACCAATGCGCGGGAGCGAGCTTGGAATGATGGCAAGCTCAGCTTGCCCTTCGTCCATCAATTGACTGGTCTTGTTGATTTGTTCAAACGCCTTCCCCAACATCCGGGAAAGTTCTTCGCTGGATCTAGTATCGGCCATTCGGACGGGATCCGTTGGTCTCACAGATTTGGCCTCTATTAGGAGCACCGCGTTGTCCAGAACCACGAACCAATCAATGGTCTTTTTTCTCTGGGGTCCATAGGTGATCTCTGCGTACACGCGCGCATCGGGCACGAGTTTGAGCTGTCTGCCGACGTACTGCTCGAACAGGTCTCCCATATCCTCTGCGAAAGAATTTCCCCACTTTGCCACACCTGCGTAATAGATCCCCTGGGGGCTAACTTTTCTCGTGATTACTGGGGCTACAGGGATGAGGAGCTTGTCCACAACGCCTGAAATGGCGGGAGTGTTCAGAATCGGGTTGTGGGAGAAGCGCCGATAGGGCCCCGGGTGGTCATGCTCAGCGTTCTTCAGTTTGAATTCTCTTACCGTGGACGTGAATTGGGTTCTCAGGATCCTTCGGACGGTTGCGAGGTCCATGTATTCGTCCAGTCCGATAGGATTCTGGTCCTCCACCCATGAGGGGTCGAACAACCCGACGTTAGGACCGCAGGCTGTCTGAAGTAAGAATCCTGTCCCCACGAAGTCAGCTAGCGAACCACCCAGAAGCTCCTGCGCCCAACCTGTGCGCATTATCCTTGGCGTCCTTGATGGGACGGTTTGCTCCAACATGGCGACCGAACGGGAGATCGTCGCCTGCGGGGGGAGGTTATAGACCAGTTGCTCACCAGCCATACGGAGAAAAAGGTTGGTCACAGCACCGGGCTTATGGGCGAAAAGGTCTGGATCATCCAGGTCGTTGTACCAACCGACACATTCCAGAACGTCGGCTAACTCAGCCGGTGCACCTCTGTGCTCCCTCCCGTGGACCAAACTGACACGAGCTATGTCAGCAAGGGCCCATGGAGTCACTAGCCTGTCACCGATCGTGACTATTGTCTGCCCAGGTGTAAAAGTCGACCCCAGTCGAGCTACGAGCGGAACAAGCTGAGAGGGCGCGTGCCTTCGAACCCTTTGTACATATTCCGCGTCCAGCACGGCACTCCCCAATCCAATCGCGGCTTGATGCCCGGCAGTAGCGGTCATCTACTCCGCTAGCCTAAATGGCGGCCAGCATCCGGTGGCCGGCCGACAGCAGCTGGCTGCAGCACAAAGGAGGGGCGGCTTTGAGGCCACCCCTCCTACCTGCAAGGTTAAGTGTCCACGAAAGCCCCATCCCAGAGGGATCAGGGTTTCGTGGCTTATCCCTTGATCAGGCTGAGAGCAGCTTCCGCGGTGACTCCAGATGAGGCAGAGCTAGCAGCCAAGCGTCCTTCGCGCTCGGCGCTGCGATCTCGACATCAGCAATGGAGCAGGCGAACCACATGTCGTTGCGCTCTTCCAAGTCCCCTCTGAGTTCTCCGGAGCGAACGAGGGTATGAGATGGATGGGCCACGATGATGCGTTTTCCGAGAGCCTTTGCGTAACCAAGTTCGACCAGGGTTCCATAAGCGTCCGGGGCGTCAATCCATGCAAAGAGCACATCAGATTCTTCGAGTGCCTGAATGCAGAGTCGGACGGTTTCCTTTTGCCCGGCCTCTGTGACGATGCAACCGCCTGTGATGCCATGTGCCTGTGGGCTGTGCCCGCAGCCGTGGTCGCAGCCCACAAGGAAAGGGCCGGCAAAGTGGATGCCATCGCCAAGTGCGTTCAGAGCTGTCTCCCACTTGGGACCGATCTCGTTACTCATCGCCTCCACCGCCCAGTCGCTTTGTCCGAGCGCTGAGGTAGGCACGATATCGCTACGCCACCCGTTCTTCGTGATCTTGCCGGCGAGGTATACCGATATGGACCTGGTCATTTTCCTTCTTCCCCTTAAGCGGCAAGAAACTGCGGCCGCGATGTCATTACAGCAGACAAGACGTGTCGGTTCGAATCTGGACGCGCGCCCCTAAGAGTGGCTTGACCCAAACCCCAAGCTACAGACCCACTGGGCGCAGATTCGGGAAGACGATCAGGATCTCCCTACGCAGTACCTACCATCGGGCCGGCCGGAAGGCGGCGGTCTCGCCGCCTTCCGGAGCGGGATCAGATACAGTCGCTCAATGAGCGTCGCCGATAACCTTCAGATCTTCAACAGAACGCCTGTACGCAAGGGCAAATATTGGTCCCCGGCCTACGCGAGCTCGTCCGATTTCGTGAAGTCATGGTGGCGGGAACCGTACGAGAGCGAGCCTCCGGTAGAGGACCACTGGGTGTCGATCCTGCTCAGCGACCGGGAAGTTGCACGCTGCAAGTACGTCCTGACAGGTGCTGACACGCACCCCGTCCTCGGCGACTTCCCGCACGGGCAGCTCGACATCCTCGCCTTCGAGGTCGCTGTCCCCATGCGCCGGGAGGGGATTGGCCGCAGGGCAGTGCAGGCGATCCGCGAACAGAACCCGCTGCCGCGCATGACTGCCCTGAACGATGACGCGGAATCCAGGAAATTCTGGGATGGGATCGGCTGGATCAGGCACGAGTCACCCCACGTCTTTTTGAGGGGCGGCGAACGCGTGACCTACTCCGAGCCATGATACGCGACGGCTAGAGTTCGCGTCCCTGATCCTGCTGTTGCTGGCGCCCCTGCGCTGCCGCACGCTCGGCTTGCTGTTTGGCGGCTTGTTTCTGTTCGGCCGTTTGCTCGGTCTGCGGCTTTGCCTGTTGCTGCGCCGCGAGCCGTGCTGCGTTCCGCTCGGCCGTGATCTTCTCCAATCGGCTGCGGAGCCGTGGCTGCTCGGTCTGCTCGGGCGTGATAGCGGCAGGCTCTTGGACGTTGGCCTGTCGGTCTGCGTCTGTTGCGCGCTGAGCTGGGGCCTCGGGGGCGTGGGTGTCCTTGTTGCGCTCGACCGCGCGCAGTGCATCCAATGTCCGGTCTTCTTCGTTGGTGTGTTCGGGTAGGGCGTGTGAGCGTTTGGACACCGTTACGGCCTGGGCGTGGAGTTGTTGGCCGGTCTCGTCGTTTCTGAACCGCTCTGGCACTGGTGTGGCCTCCGTTTCGGGAACGTTGTAGCGGGCGCGGAACATTTCGATGCTTGCAGCGGTGTCGCGCCATTGCTGGGCGGCGTCGGGGCGTGTCGGGACGGGTCCGAGTTTCTGTGCCCATGCCGGTGGGGTGGCCGCCAGGAGGTGGCCGCGTTCGTCGAACCTTGCGGCGAGGACTTCTCGGCGGGCGGCGAGTTCTTCCTTCCATGGCTGAGGAAGGTACGGGCTTGCTGACGCGCGTGCCGGGGCGAGCCATTCCGGCAGCCTATCCGGTGCCTGCACAGGGGTGACGGGGCGTGGCGTGAGGGTGCGGAGGCGTTCCTCAGCCCGGGCGCGGGCGGCGATCGTCTCATGTCCCCATGCGCGTTGTGTGTTGGCGCCAGCGGCGGGGTTCTTCCCGTGGACGCTGCGGCCCCCGCGTTCGGCGGTTTCGGTCATGCGCTGGGATTCTTTGAGCTGCTGGTTGCGGATCCGGTGTTCGTCTTGGAGCGCGCGCAGCTGCTGGCGGGCTCGGCGGGCCTGTGCCGGGTCGTTGATGGACGAGGTTTCCCGTGCGGTGAACCGGGTGGTGAAGATCCGGCGTTCCAGCTCGGCGTCGGTGAGCTTGCCGTGCCGGCGGTTGGTCCAGTGGTGAGCTGGTTTCGGGCCGTGGACTGCAGCTGCTTCACGGGCGGCCCGTGCACCGGCTTCGGCTTCTGCACGGAGGGTGGCCAGCTGCTCATCGGTCAGTCCCTGCAAGGGCCGTTCACCTGCTTGCGCGATCAGCTCCGGGGCTTTGTCCATGATCTTTTCCACGCGCCAGGCGAGCACGGCGGAGAGGTCATCGGCGCTCTGGAACTCACGTTGGCCGGCTGCGGTGCGCAGCAACCCTGCAGTGTCCCAGCCGCCCTGTTCGGCCTTCGCCAGGTGCGTGGCTACCGCTCCCCAGGACTCGGCCTTGATGAACTTCTCTGCGTCCGGTCCAAGGATCTCCCGTGCCATGGCGGCCATGCGCAGGGTGTTGGCTTCGTCGTTGACGTAGCGGTACTGATTGGCCAGGGTCAGGGGTGAGTTGATGCGTTCGTATTCGGTGGCCATGGCCTCGTGTGCGGAGGAATCCTGGCTGTGGTTCCCGGCGATTGCGGCGAGGACGCTGTCGCGGTTCTGGCCTTCGTCGACGGCGACGAACAGCACGTTCTCGTCCCGGCCGCGTGTTGCGGCGACGTAGGCGTTCTCACGGGTGGTGGTGGCATCGAGGATGGGGATACCGACGTCTTTGGTCATGCCCTGGGCGCGGTGGGTGGTCAGGGCGTAGCCGAGGTGGACGTGCTCTGAGACGTATTCGGCGGGGAGCCGGATTGTCCCGCCGTGCTCGAGGTGGCTCACTGACAGGGACCCGTCCTTGTGGGCTTGTTCGACGGTCCAGAGGTCGCCGTTTTTCACGACGTCCCGGCCTCGTTTGACCTTCATCTGGGAATCGTTCAGGCGGGTTACTACGTGGTCGCCTGCCCATGCGTGGGAGCCGTCGCGCAGCTGCACGGAGGTTCCGGTGTCGGCGACTTCTCCGGTTTCGATCCGGTAGGCCTGGGCGCGTTCGGAGAGTCGTTGGGAGCTTTCGTTGGTCGGTGCCATCATCACCGCGGCGTCGCCCTGGTTCAGGCGGCTCTGCCAGAGCCCGAAGGCCAGGCCTTCAACGGTTTCGATGTTTCCGGCCTGGACACGTCCGTTGTCCTTGTACCAAGCGAACGGGTCAGCTTCGTGCTCGGTGGGTGTGCGCAGGAGCAGGGATGCTTCTGCTTCTTCGGGGCTGTGGAACCGGTGAATGGTTTCCAGTTCCGTCGCGCCAATTTCGTTGATCAGCAACCGCAGCGCGCCACCGGCTTGGACAGCGGAGAGCTGCCGATCATCACCGATGAGCCGGACGAGTCCCCCGCCGGCTTCCACTGCCCTAACGACGTCGGCGAGTTTGCCGGTGCCCTGCATCCCGGCTTCATCGACAATCACAAGGGTGCCGGGAATGACCTTGAAAGCCTCGTTGGGGCTGAGCAGGAACTTGTCTGTCGTCGCCGCGGTGATGCCGAGCTGTTCGCCCAGGTTCGCTGCCGCCACGGCGGAGGGGGCAAGGCCGATGACCCTGCCGCCGGCGCGGGTGATCGCGGCGCGGACCAAGCCCATGGAACTGGATTTGCCGGTACCGGCCGCACCGATACCAACGGCCAGGAGCTTCGATGACGTAGCGAACTCGCGAGCCAGTTCGATCTGTCCGGCGTCCAGCGGGTGCGACTTCTCCCCGGTGGCCACGGCGAGGTCATACGCGTCCACGGCGGCGTCGAAGTCCTGCATGGATGCTGCCGGGATGACGTCCTTCTTACCGGCACGCAGGAGCAGGTTTTCGTCCTCGAGAATCTTCGTTGACGTGTACCGGGTGTCGGTGCGGTGGTTGAAGTCGGCTGTTCCGGCATTGCGGGTGAGTGCTTCGAACCGGCCGTGAACCTGGTCCGGGGTGATGCGAACGGACACGGTGTTAAGGCTGTGGGAGACCACGCGTTCCACGGTTCCTGCCGGGACCGGGCCGTGTTCAACGGCGTGCTCGCGTGCCCAACGGTTGGCCTCGGCCATGACATTCTGCGCCGTCCAAGTGGAGCGCTTGTCCGAAACAGCGGCGACGAGCTGCCGCGCTGTCGCGTCAATATCAATATCACTGACGGCAGGTCGGAGTGTCCGGGAACGGGCACCGGTGATCCGTTTCAGGTCCTTCTCCGTGAACAGAGTCGCGGCTTCCCGCCGCCACGCTGTGGCCTGTTCGGCGAGAGTCTTGGGCTTTTCCTTGTCGGGCCGGGTATCCAGCGTTGCTGCCTGCGCGAGTTTGATCAAGGCGGCCTGGTCGGGGCTGTGGCCGTGCTGTTCTTCGTACGCCTGGCGTAGTTCCCTCAGGCTCGAACGGATGCCTGCGCTGCGCTTGGAGAACAGCGCATTCAGTTCCCGGGGAACGGACGCTACTTCCATGACGGGCTGCTTGGAGCCGTTGACAGTACGGGGTTCGAACTCCACGCCGTGCTCTTCAAGGTAGGCCTGGATCCGGGTGTTGTAGTGCTCGGAGACGGCCACAGCTGAGCGGTGGAGCAGCTTGCCGTCGATGGTCTTCCAGTTCCCTTGAAGGTCCTGGACCTTGTTGGAGACCACAAGGTGGGTGTGCAGGTTCGGATCTCCCAGGCGGGAATCGTGGTGCCGGAAGGCCGTCGCCGTTAGTCCGCCTTTGACGGAGGTCTGGGCGATGCCGTTGGTGCCCAGCCGAGTGGCCAAGGCGTGGGTTTCCAGATATTCCACGGACTGCTTCAGCGCGGCCTGGTGGGCTTCTTCGACAAGACGCCGGGTGTCGGCATCGCCAAGGGCCCACAGCACGGAGATGCTTTTGACGGGGGTAAAGGTCAGGTCGTAACCGGCCACGGCGTTCTGCTGCGGTCGCAGCTGCGCGGTGATGTACTTACCAAGTTCCTCCTTGGAAGTCGGCGGGCGTCCGTGTCCCTCACGGAACATGACAGCCCCTGCAGTGGCCCGTATGCGATGGCGCTCTGCTGCCGTTGGTTTGCGGCCCTGTATGCGTTCAAAGTCGCTCTCGCGGACGCTGATCGCCTGTGCCAGGGCGTTGTCCTTGGGGCCGTAGTCGTAGTAGCGGCGGCCCAGTTTCGCCACCGCCTGGGCGGCCTTCTCGGCCGCCTTCGCAGGCAGCCCGTCAGCAAGCTTCGCGGCGAGGATGGCTTCGTATTCCGGGTGCCGGCCCTGCCCAAAGAGGTTTGCCATTTGGGCTTCGGTGACGTTCCCGGACACCCCCAAGGCTTCGGCTCCGCGTCCGAGCCACTGCCCTGTTGGAAGTCCCTGGACGGTGTAGTAATCGCCCAGTTGGCGGTCGCCTGCGCGCAGCTCATCACCGCTGGCGGTCTCCTGTGTGTAGTACAGGTAGCCTGTGCCAGCACTGAGAACGTGCAGCGACATCATGCCCCGACTCTAGCGGAATCTGCCTCATTTATTCGAAATGCAAGAGGTGTGACTAAATTTGGCGTTTTGAGCTTGATGCGAG
The DNA here is from genome assembly GCA_050627125.1 of Arthrobacter sp. 21a14. Taxonomy (GTDB): domain Bacteria; phylum Actinomycetota; class Actinomycetes; order Actinomycetales; family Micrococcaceae; genus Arthrobacter. The sequence goes on from CP192488.1 coordinate 41,753, forward strand.
CTAGCGAGTATCGGTTCGAAAAACGTCGGATTGAGTCCATCATTCTGATGCGAGTATCCATATGAAAAGCGGCAGCTTTGATTGTTGATACTCGCTGGCAGGGGTTATGCACAGCTCGACAAGCAACTGCGGTTCCGTGCCTGCCCAGGGCAAGTTGTGTTTAACCCCTGCCAGCGACCACAACCCGGCCGCATCGCCCCCATCCGCCCTTCCGGATCGAACACGAGTGGGCTTCTAACCGTTAGGTTTCCGGTTGGCCCAGGGGCTTCTGCAAGAATGGGGGCCGAGACAGAAGACCGACCGCACCAAGGGGGCCGTGATGGCTGGCAAGACACGCAATACGATGATCGTTCAGGCACGCCGGAAGACCGAGGAGCTGGCCGCGAAACGGCGCGAACGCGAAGCGACTCTTCAGTCGTTGGCAACCGACTACCACGCTGCCACGATGATGGCCGAAGCGGGGGTCGAGGAAGCCGAACGGCAGGCAGCCGAACTGATCGCCACAGCGAAGAAGAACGCAGCCGCAGCTGTTGATGATGCGAAGGAAACGGTTCGGAAGATGCTCGCCACCGGTGAGACCCGGCAGGGCATCGCTGAGCTCCTGGACGTCAGCGTGTCCTACGTCCGCAGCATCGACGTAGCCACACCAAAGAAGGCCAAGCCCGGCAGCGATGTTCCGGCTGCTGAGGCGAAGGATTCAGAAGAGAGTGGGAGCGTCGGGGTCGTGGCCGGACATGAGGGGGCGGATCACTGACTCATCCCACCCGTGCTCTTTGAGCGCATCACGCAGTTGCCGTGACCGAGCGGTGAAGTTGGCACGGCCGACGCCGCGCCAACGCCACGAATGGGCGTTGGTGTGGCGTCTCTTTTGTGACCGGTCAATCAAGTTCTCCACTTGCGTCCCAGGGAACTAGTGGCTGTCGGGCCCACCCGTCGCGCGGACGCAGATCGGGATGTCACAGGAGTGCAGGAGCTTGATGTCAGGAGCCAGCTGCTCACCGGTTAGCAGCAAGTGCGCGAAGCGCTGGGGACGGACAGCCTGTTGACCCGTAGCGGTTTTAATCCAATACCGGCCGTAACCGTCGTCACCGACCGCGCCGGTCCAAAGCCAGCAGTCATTCTCCCGCGGCCCCTTAATGACCTTGGACCAGAAGCGGCCCTCGTCCCGCATCATAGACACGGCAGATTCACCAGCGGCGCCAACGGCGTTCCAGCTGGTTCGCCGCGAAGAAGAAGGCAACCATGAACAGGGCCGGAGGCACTGCCTGGAGCAGGCTCTGACCGAGCCAGGACACGACGGCGGTGATCAGGGCGATCACGCCCGCAGCCTTGCAGAGGAAGATCAGAATGTCTTGGCCGGTGGCCACCGGGTGGGTGAGTGCGTAGATGACCCAGCCGCCCAGGGCGACCGCGGCGAACGCTGCGAAAAAGATCAGAACGACAGCCACGGTGTGCCCCTAACGATTGATTGATGCCCGGTCGGTGGCCTCAGCAGTTCCATCGGCCTGCCTCGCTCTTCCTGGCCTGGTCGGCGGCCGCGGTGAAGTCCTCGCTGTAGGCGAAAGACTTGCCGTAGCCGGTCGCTTCGGCGTGACCCTGTTCAAGGATTGCCCGGTTGACCAGAGTGCCGTCCGCAGTCCAGACGTAGGCAAGAATCCTGTCGTACTTGTCGCGCACCCCTTGGGCGGGATCCGCTGCCAGGAACACTTGCTGACCGTCCAGGAGTGAGTGCAAGTACGTGGAGGCCTCCGGTCCGCCGCACTCCACCGGCGCATCTTCCTTGACGCTTTCCGGTGCGTTGATGCCAACAAGCCTCACGCGGGTACTGATGCCGTTGCAGCTGATCCGGATCGTGTCCCCATCGACAACCTTCTCCACGGTGTATGGGCCACTCGCTGTGACTTGAAGTGCCGGCGGCCGCGCAGCCGTGCTTGTCGCTTCACAGGGCACTTCATGCAGCGGTGCCGGGCTGCCGGCGGGAACGATCTGCGGTCCGGCCTGGGGCGTGCAACGGGTCAGGGCAAGAACGGTCAAGACGCTGCCGAGCAGGAGCCGGCCCCTGTAACGGGTATGGGTCATGGGTGGTCCTCCTTCACTGCTGTTTCGGCGCGGGTCCGTCGCCCTGGGCGTAGCTCGCCGGCTTCAACACCCGGCCATTTCCGGCCGCCGTTGTACTTGCGCTGCAAACGCCGAAGCTCCCTCCGCGCAGCTGCTTCAACCAGGTCCGCAACAGAGACGTAACCTTCCAGCTTGCCTACGTTCTGAACGGCTGCGCGGATCTGGCTCATGTCCTCTTCGGAGAAATAGGACCCTTTCTCCCTGCGGTTCTTGGTCATCGACTCAAGCCAGGGAACATGAGGAATTGCACGGAGAAACTGACTACTCCGATTACCAGCAGCGCCAGCGCCCGCTTCCCGTATCGGGGTTTATCGTGGCTCAATTGCTGCGTCTTCATGGCAACAAGTGTCTGCATCGAAACCAGGTACGTTTGGCGGGTCTCGACATCCGCGAATGCGCGGTTCTTTTCTGCTCTGGGAACTCTCCCGAGCTTCATCAGGTTGGCGGCTTCTTCTGCCCCCTGAACGGCGCTGATTTCCTTCTGCAGCTGTTCCTTGAGTTGTAGAAGCTGAACCTTCTTGATCATGAGAACAACGAGGGTCACACCTGCTGCCCCGATCGACAGGACAGCCACGATGGCCGCCACCCAGGCCGAAAACCCCGCGATGGGTTCGAGCGAGGAAAGCGAGGATTCAGGAGTCATGGTCCTTCACGTCTTTTCTGATTCTGAGAGGGCTTGAAGTTCGGGCTGTCGGGTCAGCGTAGTGGCCGCCCCCGACAGCCAGGGATTTAGAACGGGGGTTCGGAGTCGGGTCCGTTGCCCCAGGAACCGGCGCTGGCTTGCGCGTTCGCGGCCCATGGGTCGTCCTGTTGGACGGGCTGCCCGGCGCTGGGCTGGTTCCCAAAGCTTCCGCCGTTGCCGCCGCCCTGGTTGTTGCGCTGGGTGCGGTTCACTTTCGCATTTGCGTAACGCAAGCTCGGACCGATCTCGTCTACCTCAAGCTCTATGACGGTGCGCTTTTCGCCCTCTTTGGTTTCGTAGGACCGGGACTTCAACCGGCCCGAGACGATCACGCGCGTGCCCTTGGTCAGGGACTCAGCCACGTTTTCAGCCGCTTCCCGCCACACACTGGCACGGAGGAAAAGCGTCTCCCCGTCCTTCCACTCGTTGGACTGACGATCGAAGGTCCTGGGCGTCGAGGCGATCGTGAAGTTCGCCACCGCGGATCCAGAGGGAGTGAAGCGCAGCTCCGGGTCGTTGGTGAGGTTTCCGATGACGGTAATAGTGGTTTCGCCGGCCATGATGGTTCCTTTTCCTCGTGTGCTGGTGGTGTTCTCGCTGTGAGTTTTGGTTTCGTTCTGAGGCGCTGTTTTGTCGGGTTCGTCGGTTTGGTACTGGTCCGCGATGTCGGGATCCTCTGCGTAGGGATCCCAGATGGTCCCGATCGGCCACGGCGGCAGGTCCGTGGTGATCATCGAGTAGTTCACCGCCGCGAACTCGTAGGGGTCCGGGGCCGGGACGTTGATGACGCCGGATGGGTTGCCGATACGGCCAAACTCCTCGAGGTCCACGTACTTCCTGGGACTGATCTTGAACCCGTCAACGGGGTGCGGTGTGTCCATGATGTTCACGCCGCTTTGTGGTTCATGGCGGCCTGGACGAGCTTGTCGCGGCGCAACCCGGACCAGTGGTCCTGGTCATCGCAGTTGTTCACGATGACGGGTGCCTGGGAGTAGCCAAGCTCGGCGGTGATGTATTCCAGCGCTGCCGGCACTTCGGTGATGTCCACGGGCGTGTAGGTGATGCCTTTGGAGTCGAAGTACTCCATGGTGCGGTCGCAGTTCGGGCACCCTGGCTTGGTGTAAACCGTGTAATAGGTGATTGAGGAAGTCATTTTCAGTCCTGCGTTTCGTATCAGTTGTGGTTAGGTTCGTCTGGCTGACTTGCTACTACTATTCTAACGTTTATTCATCAGAATAAACAGGGTAATACCCTGATTTCTAGGGGCTTTTCACCGGTTTTTTGGTAGCGGCTTTTGGCGATTTGGGCGTGTGCGGTGGGTATTGGGAGATCGCGGGTAGTAGCCCATCGGATCTCCCCCGGCTTCTTTGATAGCTGCCCTGGTCGCTGGTTCCTGTGCCTGCGTCAGGTCCGCCCGGTTTCCCCAGTGTGTGGTCCCGGCTGAAAGGAACTGTTCCCCAGCGGCTGGTGGGTCGGCGGCGAATGTCCTGGCCCATGGGGGACGTTGCCGACAATTCTGCTCTGGTCTCGTATGGGTGGATTCATCAGCTGAAATTGCCGAGATAAATCTGAGCTAAAGGGTGAAGGGCCGGCACTTAGAGCGCCGGCCCTTCAATTTTTCCCTCTGCAAAAGGAAATCTGTGGTTCAGTCTACAAGACTGAAGTCTTGTGGGTCAGCGCGTGGTTCGTGTGTGGGTTGCGCGGTGCCGACGCAGGAGAAGGTAGGTGGCCAGGGCGAGGATGGCTCCGATCGCTGCGCCGAGGATTAGGCCGGTAATGCTGCGCGTGCTGTTCAGCAGGATCAGTGGCAGCGAGATGGCGGTGATGAAGCCCAGGTCGAACGGAAGGGTATCGGAATCGATGTCCTCCATTTTGGAGCGGGCGATCCCCCATTGGATAAAGACGTAGATCGTTCCGACGATCGTGAAGATTGCTGCCCCAATCATCACGTGGTCAAGGATTGGTGGCAGGCCAGGGAAGATCTCAGCGAGCGTGACCCCTGGGGCTGTCTGCGTATTCATAGTGACTCCTGTCTGCGCTGCCATGGGATGAGCCTAACGGTGGCCTCCGACAAAACTTCCCGGTGGTGACCCGATACGAGTAGCCAGATGGCCGGCGAGGCGCGGCTTTTGGTGGGGGTGTGCCTGGTGGCGTTGAACGGCGGTCCGTCGCTGGTGATTGGCTACTGTGGTTCGCCCAGGGCGGCGGACCGCCCGACGTTTGGGAGGTTCCCGGCCCTGCCCATGGTGAGTGGCCGGGGGCCTTGCCGGGCGGTGGGGGTTCCGCCCGGCAAGGGGTCTAGGCGGCTTCGGGTTCGTCCGCGCGTTCCGTGGCTTCCTCGGTTTCTGTCTTGGGGTCGGTGAGGATGATCTTTTCGACGTCGCTGGGCTCGTATCCCCATGCCGTGAGCTGGGCGAGGTAGTAGCGATTGTCGCTTCCTCGAGTCCGCCAGCTCGTGCGATCAATGTTCGCCTCGTAGGCGGTGATCATCATGGCGAGGGTGACCGTTTCGGGTTTGGTGGTGGGCTTGTCCACGTACGCTGTGAACTCGCCGTACCCGGTGCCGGTGCCCAGCAGTTCCGCCGTGAGCTCGGTCTTGTTCAAGGCCTTTGTCAGGATGTAGCTGGAATGGGCAATCGTGTGGGCGATGAACTTCTGGGCGTTCTTTGGCAGGGCCTTGCGGGCCAGCAGGGTTTTGACGAACTCCCTGCGTACCACCTCGGCCGAATCCATGGCTTTGTTGTTTTCAATGACCTCCCGGCGTGCGGCCTTTTCCTCGTCGGTCATCCCTCCTGCCGGGGCTTTGCCGTCCTTCCGCAGCCCGCGGGCCTTCCAGTCCGCCACTGCGAACCTCGTCATCAAACCGCTGTATCCGATGCCGATGTAAACCGCGTCCGCGTCCGTCTCGCTGAGGCGTTCGCCCTCGGGGGTGGTCAGTGCGGAGATCAGGGCGGCGGGTCCCTTGTAGTCGTAGTAGCTGGGGTCTTCTTCCAGCACGGTGAGACCTTTGGCGGAAGCCTCGGCGCAGGCTTCGTCGAGCAGGGCGTTGTTCTTGCGCTCGTCGCGGAGCCGCTGCGCCCGGTGGGCGAAGTTCCCGGGGTTCTCAGTGGCGAGGCGTTCGAGCGTGGCCACTGCGTCGGCGTCGTCTGCGAATTCCTCGATGACGGCGGACTGTTCCAGTGTCAGGCCTTGGTCCAGTGCCTGGGCTGCGGTGGCGTTCGCTTTGACCTTCAGCGCGGTTTCCACCACTGCTTTCTTGGCTCCCATCTTCCGGGCGATGACGTTGGCGCTCACTCCCAGCAGTGCCATTTGGTGGAAGGCTTCGGCGCGGTCGCTGTCGGTGAGTGCGCTGCGGTGGTCGTTCTCAACTACCTGCGTGGCGAGGCGTTCCGCTTCTTCGGGGCTGGCACCGACGAGCACGGGAATGGTCGCGGCTCCTGCCTCAACGGCTCCAAGGGTGCGGCGCTGTCCCATCAGGACGTGCACGGTTCCGTCCTCGGTCCGGTGGGCGACGACGGGCACGAGCACGCCGTGTTCTTTGATGCTGGCTACGAACTCTTTGGTGAGTCCGGCTTCCTTGCGGACGTTGGTGTCCACCGTGAGGGTGGTGGGGTCAAGCAGTTCGAGCGTGGGTGTTGCGTTCATGGTTTTGTGTCCTTTGCAGAGGATTGGTGAGGGAGCGGTGTGACCTGGCCAGCTGCTTTCTTTCCTCCCCCGTTGTTTTTTGGCTGCTGGCGAAGCTTGCGGAGCTGTGGCCGACGGAGGCCTGTCTACCCTTGGGCAAGGTGTGGGAAATTCCCGGAGGAAATAAGCGACGCAGGAGCGCCGGAGGGACATTTCCTGCACCGCAGGCCCCGGAGCTTGCGGAGGGGCTAGACGGGGTGGAGCGGACACATAGAATCCGAAGGACAGCAGCCAAAAAACGTCGTAGACACAACAGGACCGGGCATGGCGGAGCTCTGCGACGTCGGGACCGGGCCCAACAGCCGGCCACGGAGCGAAGCGGAGAGGACGCCCAAAAGGGTGCGAGCCCCGCGAGCATGCCCCTCCCCTGGCCACCGGGGATCCGCCCAGGTCAATCCCGGCCCGGGCTTGCCGCACGCACCAGGTGAGTAGTGCCGGCCCTGGGCGGGAATGGCGGTCCGTCGCTGGCAACCACCCACCAGAGCCGGCCACCTGCGGCGGACCGCCCGCCCACGAAAGGCGAACGGCCCACCCGGCTTACGTGGCGCTGTCGATCGTGGTGAGGATCGCGTTGGTGGCTGCCTCGGTGTGGCGCTGTAGATCCTTGATTTCCTCGTCGGCCGGGGCAGCTTCTATTCTCTCGAGCTGGACCTGCCACGTATCCAACGCCGTGAGCAGTTCGGGTGTGAAGGTTGAATCCGGTTTGCCCTGCAGCCCGAAGTAATAGAAAGCATCCGCCATTCCGGGGTAACCGATCCTTGCGGCAGTCGCGGCTGCTTGGTCGCGTTGGCCTGCCTCGTGGTGGGCTTCGTAGTCGAAATCGCCGTCTTCATCCCAGAAGTTCGTCATGGTTCTGTCTCCTCAAAACTTGGGAGGGTGGCCGGGAGCTGGTCCCGGCCACCCCGAGGGTTTAGGCCGCTGGCTGGGTCAGCCGGGTGTCGAAGAGTGCTTCGGCGCGGCGGATCAAGTACTCCGGAACGTGGACGTCATGGCTGAGACCTTCCCGGCCCAGGAACACGGCGTTCCCGGTGACGGGCAGATCAAGCCCGGTTTCGTGGAGCAGCTGCGCGGCGCGGACGTTCGATGGTCCGGTCGTTTGCGTCTCGGCGTTCAGGTAGACCTGCCAGTCGCCTCTGGCGATGCACTCCAGGCCGCCGCCGACGACGATTTGAAGGCTGCTGTGCCGTGCGTCGAGGCTGGCCACAGTGACGCTCTCGCTCAGACGGGCCGGGATGTACAGCGCAATCAGGTGATTAATCATGGTCTTGTGTCCTTTGCAGAGGATTGGTGAGGGAGCGGTGTGACCCGGCCAGCTACTTTCTTTCCTCCCCCGTTGTTTTTTGGTTGCTGGCAAGCTTGCTTGCTTGGCGGCCAGCGGAGCCCTGTCTACCCGCAAGGCAAGGTGCTGGAAATCTTCGAAAGGAAATAAGCGAAGCGCCGTCGAAGAATTTCAGTGCCGCAGGCCCCGACTGCTTTTGGAGGGGCTAGACAGGGTGGAGTGGACGCCTACAATCCGGAGGACAGCAACCAGAAAACGTCGTAGACAAACAGGGGATGACGGGCAGGAGCTCTGCGACGGACCGGCAGCACCCAACAGCCGGCCACGGAGCGAAGCGGAGTGGACGCCCAAAAGGGGTGCGAGCCCCGCGAGCATGCCTCTCCCCTGACCCCCGCGGCATCCGCCCAGGTCAATCCCCGCCAAGGCGTGCCGCACGCACCAGGTGGGCAACGCCGGCCCCGTTGCGGGAACGGCGGTCCGTCGCCGGCAACCACCCACCACAGCCGGCCACCTGCGGCGGACCGCCCGCCCACAAAGGCGAACGGCCCACCCCGCTTACGTAGCGCTGTCGATCGCGCGGGTGTTGAATCGGCGAAAGTTCACGGCGATTTCTTGGGCGATATCAGCCATCGGTGTGCCCGGCGTAACGGTCTTCTCTTCGTCGGCGGAGAACTCCACCGGTTCGCCGTCGTCGTCGTAGCGGTCCGGACCGTAGTAAAGCTCGGCGGTGGTGAACTTGGATGCCAAGGGGTCCTTCCAGCTGAATGCTCCGGGGCCAACCGTGAATGTGTGGCAGCCTGCGCTCTGAAGGAAAAAAGTGGCGGTACCTCCGCCGGTTTGGTCGACGTGAAGTTCCAGGCCTTCGGCTTTCATCGCGTCCACCAGTTCACGCGCGGAAAACCATGCGATCTCTCCGGCGGTCTGTCGGGTTTCGGGGCTTTCAGTCATGGTTCTGTCTCCTTTACGAATGGGGTGGTGGCCGGGACGGCGTCCCGGCCACCGGCTGGTCTAGCTGGCGAGTAGTTCGGCCAGTTCTGCGGCGTCGGAAACCAGGGCCGCCGTGCCTTCTTTCAGGAGCCTGTGGCAGCCTGCCGAGTTCGCGCTGTGCACGCTTCCGGGTACTGCCGCGACATGTCGGGCAATGGTTTCGGCGTGGTGCGCGGCGTTCAGCGCGCCGGAACGCCACCGGGCTTCGACAACACAGGTGACCCCGGCTAGGGCGGCAATGATGCGGTTCCGCTGCAAAAAGCGGTAACGCGTAGGCGCGGTTCCCGGGGGCTGCTCTGAGACGACCAAACCGTTGGCCCTGATCGCGGCCGCGAGGTCGGCGTTGCCGGACGGGTAAACCCGGTCAAGGCCTCCGGCTGCAACCGCGATGGTCGCCGGTCCGGTGCCGGTAAAGCCAGCAAGCGCGCCACGGTGGGCGTGCGCGTCGATGCCGTAGGCCAGGCCGGAGACAATGCAGATTCCACGCTGGGCCAGTCCATGGGCCATCTCACCGGCGACAGCTGCGCCGTAGCTGGTGGAATCTCTGGAACCGGTCAACGCTGCCGCGCGCTGTACCGCGGGGATCCCCTGGGTGATGTTCCCGACGTACCAAAGCCCATACGGGGCATCAGGCAGATCATCGAGGCCGATGGGCCAGTGTTCGTCACCGGGGATAAGGAAACCTCCGCCCAGTCGTTCGATGGTGGCAAGATCCCTTTCTGCGTCCACGTCAGGGATCCGCTGCGCCCAGCGGCGCAGCCCTTCGTTCAACTCCGCTTCCGTGATGTGGCGGAAGGTGTGGGGCGGTTGCGCCCCGGTTGCTACTCTCAGGGCCGCGTAGGCGCCCAAGGCGTGGACAAGCGCCCGGCCAGTGGAGTCCTGGGAATCGAAAAGACGAGTCAGGGCGGCGCGTGCAATGCGGTCGTTCATGGTTTTGTGTCCTTTGCAGAGGATTGGTGAGGGAGCGGTGTGACCTGGCCAGCTGCTTTCTTTCCTCCCCCGTTGTTTTTTGGCTGCTGGCGAAGCTTGCGGAGCTGTGGCCGACGGAGGCCTGTCTACCCTTGGGCAAGGTGTGGGAAATTCCCGGAGGAAATAAGCGACGCAGGAGCGCCGGAGGGACATTTCCTGCACCGCAGGCCCCGGAGCTTGCGGAGGGGCTAGACGGGGTGGAGCGGACACATAGAATCCGAAGGACAGCAGCCAAAAAACGTCGTAGACACAACAGGACCGGGCATGGCGGAGCTCTGCGACGTCGGGACCGGGCCCAACAGCCGGCCACGGAGCGAAGCGGAGTGGACGCCCAAAAGGGTGCGAGCCCCGCGAGCATGCCCCTCCCCTGGCCATCTGGGTTCAGGGTCATTTGGGCTTGGAAGGCGAAAGAGCCGGCACGTGGGTGCCGGCTCTTTCTGTTTTCTCTGCAAAAGAAATTTGTGGGGGCAGCTCGGTTGCTGCCGTGCTTTACAGCTCGTCTAGGCGGTGGTCTTCCAGGGGCCGGTCAACGGGTCCCGTGACTGGTCCGGCTGTGAGTAGGCGCAGTTCCAGGACGTCTTCGGCTGGGCTTGCGTCGGGGGCAATGGTGTCTGCCTCGGTCATGCGGATCTCATCGGCCACGGTGGGGGTGCTGCCTTCGGGTGTTGGACTGCTTGTCCTTTCACCGTATCGGCTGTTCCTGCGGTTTCACTGGAAAGTGGCTACGCCCGCGGCAGCGTCATCGCGGCCGGCGGAGCGGAGCGGGGGAGGCCGCGCGCACCTGGGCGAGATCCCGATGGGTAAGGCCGGACCCTTGGTGTGGGGCCCGGCCTCATCCGGTTAGCGGCCTATCTTGCGGGCATAGGCCTTTTTCGGATCACGCACGCAGTCAGCGAGTAGGCCGCGGCTGACCAGATCGGTCATGAGTTCAGCGAACCGGTAACCCTCGACGTCCTCCAACGCGAGTTTGAAGTACCGTCCCGCGAAGCTGGACTTTCCTTTGAGCCATTCCGTCCAGCCGATCACGCTCATCATCGGGGCGCGTTGTCCTTCGGGGGTGACTTTCATCAGCTCGAAGACGAGTTCCTGGGCTGTGTCCACGCGGTTCCAGTCGGGACGGGCAATGAACACACCGAGCAGCACGGAGGTGAACTGATCGGGGGCGTTGGTGATGATGTCCGCCATCAGGTAATCCCGGGTGATGGGGTGCTGCAACGCTCCTGCCAGTTCCAGCGCGGCCTCGTGGGTGAGTCCTTTGGGGTTTTCAAGGAGTTCAGCCCATTGGGTGCGGCGTGCTTCGGTGTCCTCGGGCCATCCGTCGGGCTTGTGCGCGGCGATCGTTTCGCGTGCTGCGTCCTCACCGGTGAACGGCTCAGGGGCGGTGAACCCGGTGACGTTGCTTCCCCGGTAGATGAAGGCGGTGTTGCCGGTGCTGTTGGTGATCTCGTCCAGTGAGCGCTCGGTGCAGCAAGCGCTGTCGGTGCACAGGTAGTTGCTCCACACTTCCGAGGTCACCATCCATGCGTCTTTCAGGGGCATCCTCGCTGTCTCCAACTCGGTGCGCAACGCCTGAACGTGCTCGGAGAACGGGCGGGGTTCGGCCGTGGTGTTCTCGTCGGTGTAGATGACCAGCAGGGTCCCGGTTGCCGCTTCGTCGGCTGTCGCGTAGCTGACGACGGTTTGGGCGAACGCCTTGGGTTCGAAGCAGAGCGGGGCATCAAGGCGCAGCGTGGCGCCAAGTGCGTTGCCCTGCATCGTGATCAGGACGAAGGATTCCTTCGGGGTCTCGCCCAGCATGTGGGGGACGTAGGCCAGGATGTCGGCCGGGGTGCTGATATTGATGCGGTCGTTCATGGTTTTGTGTCCTTTGCAGAGGATTGGTGAGGGAGCGGTGTGACCCGGCCAGCTGCTTGCTTTCCTCCCCCGTTGTTTTTTGGCTGCTGGCGAAGCTTGCGGAGCTGTGGCCGACGGAGGCCTGTCTACCCTTGGGCAAGGTGTGGGAAATTCCCGGAGGAAATAAGCGACGCAGGAGCGCCGGAGGGACATTTCCTGCACCGCAGGCCCCGGAGCTTGCGGAGGGGCTAGACAGGGTGGAGCGGACACATAGAATCCGAAGGACAGCAGCCAAAAAACGTCGTAGACACACAGGACCGGGCACGGCGGAGCTCTGCGACGTCGGGACCGGGCCCAACAGCCGGCCACGGAGCGAAGCGGAGTGGACGCCCAAAAGGGGTGCGAGCCCCGCGAGCATGCCCCTCCCCTGGCCACCGGGGATCCGCCCAGTCAACCCGGCCCGGGCTTGCCGCACGCACCAGGCGAGTAGTGCCGGCACTGGGCGGGAACGGCGGTCCGTCGCCGGCAACCACCCACCAGAGCCGGCCACCCGCGGCGGACCGCCCGCCCACGAAAGGCGAACGGCCTGCCCTCCGGTCTACTCGCGGCGGTCGTGGAGCGGGATGGCTCCGTACTGTCCGGCTGCGCGTCGGAATCGTGAGTCGCTGCTGAAGATGAACGTGCCGCCGAACATGTACCACGGGGCTGTTTCGTCGTCTGGGGCGACTGGCTCGGCGTGGGTCACGGTTTCGCGGTGGAAGCTCTCGTTTCTGACGAGCCGGACGGCGGGCCGTTCCTCGGTGGCTTGGAAAACGGGGTCGATGCCCTCGCCGATGACGGTTACCTCCATGACGCGGGCGGAAATGCCCTGATTGGAGAAGTCCGTGCCCAGGGCGTCGCGGTAGATCAGGGCGGTGATGCCTTTGGGGGCTGTGATGGCGTTGCTCATGTGCTGGCTCCTCTGAAGTGGTGGAGGATGTACTTCCCGGCTCTGGCCGGGAAGTACATCGGTTCTCAGTTCCTGCTAGTGGAAGGTGGGGCGGTGTTCGGCCGCGAACAGCACGGCCACAGATTCGTTTCGCCAGTCCAGTGCCGCGTATTGCCGGGTGGTGTCCAGTTCGGCGGGGTTCACGTGGGCCTCGGCGTTAACGGCTGCGGCCATGCCCCGGATGTGTGCGGCGAGGTCTTCGGCTGCGCTGGCGCTGTAGGCCACGGGGGACTTCTCGACGATTGCGGCGAGGGTTTCGAGGAAGACCACGGCGTGGGCCGGGCTGTTAGCGATGCTGCGCTTTTCGGTCATTGTCCTTTGTCCTTTGTTGGTGGTGGGTTTGGTGCCTTGCCGGGCGGCGGGGGTCCGCCCGGCAAGGGGTCGAGGGTCTGTTAGGCCGCGGCTGCTGTTTGGAACGTGGGCGGGATGCGGTAGCGATTGGGTAGCTCTGCGGCGGCGTGGGGCAGGTCTTCCGGGCCTTGGGCTTGCCCGTTCTTCCAGTGGGAAAAAGCCTCTTCGGTGATCGCGTCCCAGTACCGGGCCTTGGTCCGGTAGAACGTGGTTTTCACGTCGCCTTCGCAGTAGGTGGCCATGCCGAACAGGTTTCCGGTCGCGTCGGCGGTGCGGGTTCCGGCAACCATGACGTAGGGCCACTGGCCTAGGTCCCAGCCGTCAGATCCCCAGCTGGGGATCACTACCCAGCCGTGTTCTGAGATGACGTCCATCCAGTCGTAGCCGTCGTTCATGTGGTAATCCACGAGTACGGGCACGTCGTGGATGGTTTCGCCGGTGTCCTCGGTGGTGATCGTCTGGACGCTGATTGCGTTCATGGTTTTGTGTCCTTTGCAGAGGATTGGTGAGGGAGCGGTGTGACCCGGCCAGCTGCTTTCTTTCCTCCCCCGTTGTTTTTTGGCTGCTGGCGAAGCTTGCGGAGCTGTGGCCGACGGAGGCCTGTCTACCCTTGGGCAAGGTGTGGGAAATTCCCGGAGGAAATAAGCGACGCAGGAGCGCCGGAGGGACATTTCCTGCACCGCAGGCCCCGGAGCTTGCGGAGGGGCTAGACGGGGTGGAGCGGACACATAGAATCCGAAGGACAGCAGCCAAAAAACGTCGTAGACACAACAGGACCGGGCACGGCGGAGCTCTGCGACGTCGGGACCGGGCCCAACAGCCGGCCACGGAGCGAAGCGGAGTGGACGCCCAAAAGGGGTGCGAGCCCCGCGAGCATGCTTCTCCCCGCGTCTTGTCAGGCTGGGTTGGTAGGGTGAACCTGTCCCGCCTGGTTTCCCCCAATCCCAGGCGGGACACTTGTGTCAGAAGGAGAGGTGGGGGCTGTGGACTGCGAGACATTCTTAGCTTGCGCAGGAAGGCAACGGAGCCGTCCGTGGCTGTGCCGGCGGTTGAGGAACGAAAATCCCTGACGGCTGATGAATCGGCCGACCTGGAGGCCGCCTGGGCGGAGCTGCGGCAGACTGCCGCGGCGTCCAAGGTGACGTCGTTGCGTGCCTGCAGCCGCGCCGGTCGCTCGTGGGGCCGAAGACCCGGAGGCAGTGCGGGCGATCGCTGCGACCATCGGGCGCATCATGAACGAGACGGCGGGCGGTCCGAAGGACAACCTGGCCCGGTAGGGCGGGCCGCCGTGTGGCAGCCCGCCCGTCCCGGTCTAGCTTTCGTCTTCCTCCGGTGCTTTGGTGTTGGCCCGGCACGCCATGATCGAGGCTCCCAGTGCGGTGAGTGAGAGAACGAAGTTCACGATGGTCAGTGGTTCCATGAGGTTTCCTTATCGGTGAGTAGGACTTAGTCTGAGAAGGAGCCGGTGGCCGCAACCTTGCGGTCACGACCACCGGGTTTCGTAGCTACACCTACTTCCTTGCTTTACGCTTACGCTTCCGAGTTGCACCTCGGGAGCGTTTGCTTGTTAAGCGCGCGTTCCGCAGGGAGAGTAGAGCGATGACAGCTGTCATCAGGCTCACGACCGAAGTCCCGAGCTTGATCGCTTCGTCGATGCTCATGTAGCCACCTCCTTCCTGCCCCGCCGTGCGAGGCCCCCACGTCCCAGCCGGTCGAGGGTGGGCCGTCAACCCCGAAGAGTGAGCGGGGAATCCCGCGAAATAAGGGAGCGCAGCGACCGCGTGGGAGTGCCCGGTTGCGTGGGTTGACGGGTCGGGCCCCCGGACGGCTACGATCAGTGGCCTTGTACGGAGAACAACCCAGCCACATGTATGGCAAAAAGAGGCTTTTACAGGCCGAAGCGCAGCGAAGGTCCGTTCTGGTCTTGGTCCTTTAGGCTGGGCGCATGGACGAGTCCATTCCGCGGGCGCTGCAACCACCGGTTGCTGTTGCCCTGGCGAAACTCGTCAAGGAATTCCCCGGCCCGGGTGCGTTGCCCGGCCGGATCTATGCCGAGCCCAAGTGGGACGGATTTCGCGCGATCATTTTGAGCGATTCCGACGGAGTGACCCTGAGGAGTCGCCAGGGCAAAGATCTTTCCCGCATATTTCCTGAGCTATGCGCAGCTGTAAGGGCTCAGGTCCCGCCCGGTGTAGTCCTCGATGGTGAGGCAGTCATATGGAACGGCGACCGGCTGGACTTCGAGGCGTTGCAGCGCCGCATGGTCAGCTCCAGGGCGGCTCTGCCGGCCCTGGTCCATGAACTGCCGGCCGCGTTCGCGGCCTTTGACGTGCTGGCCGTTGCCGGGCAGGACGTCCGGGGTGTGCCGTTCACGGCTCGCCGGCAGTTGCTTGAGGAACTGGCCCGGGACTGGGCCGCTCCGTTGAACCTCTCCCCCACCACCACGGACATGGAACTGGCGAAGACGTGGTTGAAGGACCTGCCCGCCACAGGGGTCGAAGGACTGGTTTTCAAGGGAGGATCGCAGCCATATGATGGCTCCCGTTCCTGGTTGAAGCTGAAGACAAAAAGCACTTTCGATGCGGTCTGCGCGGCCGTCATCGGCCCGATCACGCAACCGCAGGCCATCATCGCCGGCTTGCCGATCAATGGGCAGCTGCGGATCGTGGGACGGTCCACGGTGCTTTCCACGCGGGCAGGGCGTGAGCTGGGCCGCCAGCTCCGTCCGGCTGAGCCCGGGCATCCCTGGCCCGAAGAGATCAGCGAGACCTCATTGAATAGATTCAGCAAAGGCAAAGGCCCCGTACGCCTGACACTGGTGGAGCCAATGGTGGTTGAAGTGGCGGCCGACGTCGCGTGGTCCGGTAGGTCGTTTCGTCACCCTTTGTCTTTCATTCGGGCCCGCCCCGAACTCGATCCCCAGGACGTACAACTACCACCAACCCTTGCTTCAGGCTCCCAGCAAGGATCTAATCAGCCGTGATTCAGGACATTGCCGTTGTCGTAGCATTTTCCTCATGCCCGAAAAGACACCCCAGCCAGCACGGTTCCTCACCGTGGAGCAAACAGCCCAATACTTGAACGTGGGACAGCCGCTCATCCGGGCGCTCCTGAAGACCGGCGACCTAAAGGGCATCCAGATTGGCGGACGCAATATCTGGCGTGTCGGCCTGAACGACATTGAGGCATACGTTGAAGAGGCCTACCGGAAGACCGCCGAGCGGATCGCCTCCGGAGAGCTCGATGACATCACCACCGACGAAGATTCCTGAGAAAAACGCGTCACTACCCGCTTCCAGTGCGCACTAGGTAGGCGTGGCGGTCCAAAGAACCACGGACCCCTCTGTAGGCGAAACAGACCGTGACTTTGGCCCCGTCACAAGCGCACCGCCTGCACAGTTTGTCCGGACTGAGTATGCAGGTCAGTGCGTACGCCCGTCGGCCAGGGAGACGAACCCCCCTTTCTGGCCAGCGGGCGGTGTGCCCGGCCATCTCCGGTTGGCCGGTCACACCCCCGGGCCCTGAGCCACGCCCCGCAACCTGGTGGAGTGCTTACTATGTCGCAGCTCGGCAGTACACTGAACTATCGAACATATATTCGAATAAAGGTGTGTTGTGGGCGTGATAGTTGGCCCCCGTGTGATAGATGCGGGACTCTCTCTGGTGAAGGTGTTGCTGGCACCCGTTGCGGTGGCGGCAGGCTACCCATCGCCGGCCCAGGACTACTTTGAGGGTCGTATTGATCTGAACGAACACTTGATCAAGGACGTGACGAGCACCTTTATCGTCAGGGTGACCGGGCAGTCCATGGAGCAGGCCGGTATCAGCGACGGGGACGAGCTGATTGTCAACCGTGCGCTGGAGCCCAAGGACGGTTCAGTGGTGGTGGCTGTGCTTGATGGCGAGCTGACCATCAAGCGGCTGAGGATCACCGCCCATGGTGTTGTCCTGCAGGCGGACAATCCGGACTTCCCTGATATCAGGGTTCCAGCGCTCTCGGACCTGAGCATTTGGGGCGTTGCGACACGGTGTTTGCATTATGTCTAAGCCAGCGATCATGCGCCGTATGCAGGAAATAGCCCACGTGGACGTGAACTGCTTTTATGCCTCCGCTGAGCGTGTCTTTAATCCCGCTTTGGAGGGTAAACCCCTGATTGTGCTCTCCAACAACGATGGATGTGCCGTGACACGGTCTCCGGAAGCCAAGAAGCTCGGCATTGCCATGGGTGAGCCGTGGTTCAAGCTCCGTCCCAGGGCCAAGGAATGGGGGCTGGTGGCCTTGTCCAGCAACTACGAGTTGTACGGGGACATTTCGGCCCGGGTGATGGAGCTGCTGGGCCGCTATTCGGCCTGGCTGGAGGTCTACTCCATCGATGAGGCGTTCCTGGGAGTCAAGGGTGACCCGGACGAGCTGCTGGCCCTGGGTCGGGAGATGAAGGCCGCCTGCCGGCGGCATGTCGGCGTACCGGTCTGCGTTGGCATTGCGCCCACGAAAACCCTTGCGAAGCTGAGCAACAAATGGGCGAAGAACAACCCCGCGTTCAACGGTGTCTGCCACTGGGAATCAGTCCCGGTCGGGCAGCGCGAAGCGCTGATGGCCAAGCTGTCCGTGATTGAAATCTGGGGCGTGGCCACCAGATTGACCAAGCGCCTGAATGCGATGGGGATCTTCTCGATCCTGGACCTGACCCGGGCGAACCCGGTCGCGATCAGGGACAAGTTCTCCATCGTCATGATGCGCACCGTCCTGGAGTTGCAGGGCACACCGTGCATTCCCATGGAAGAGGAACGGATCGGCCGGGACCAGCTGATCTTCTCGCGGTCCTTCTCCACACCCATCACCACAGCTGCTGGGTTGCGGCAGGTCATGAGCGTGTACGCGCAAATGGCCTCCGCGCGGCTGGCCAAGCACGACCTGCAAGCGAAAGTGCTCACCGCGTTCGCGGCGACGTCGCACTTCAACCCGAACGAAAAGTCCTTCCCCTCGGTGTGCCTGGCGCTGCCGATGCCGACCGCCGACCCGGTGCTGCTGACCAAAGCAGCCCACGCCCTGCTCCCCCAAGTCCACGAGGGCGTCAAGTACGTCCGGGCCGGGATCATGGTCACCGACCTGCGCCCATCCGGGAACCAGAAACCCCTGGAACTGTTCGAGAACCCGCACGAAGAACGCGGCATCGGGACCCTGCTGGAGGACGTAGCCAAAAGGTACGGGCGCGGGTCCATTGGACTGGGCCATGCCGGTATCAAAGGCGGGCCGGACTGGTCGATGAAACGCGACATGCTCTCCCCCAGGTACACCACCCACTGGGACGAACTCCCCCTCGTCAAAGCCGCCTGACCGGCAGCTCACGAAATTGAAAGGAACACCATGACCATTGCGCCTGAAACACCCACGACTGTCCATGACGTTGCTGTCCGCTTCAGCCCCGACGGCATTCCGTTGGCGATCCGTCACGACGGCCGGATCTGGATGGTCGACCCCGACGTCCACACAGCTCACTGGTTCACCAGGGACGCCTGGTGCGAACACCGGAGCCGGGCCGCCGCCGACACCGGTGATCTTGTCAGCGTCGAGCACTGGCAGGTCCAAGCCAAACTCCCCCAAGCCAGTGGGGAGCTGCGCACGTTTACGCTGCGGCGGGAGCCGCTGGCCACCGCGTGGCAGCTCGAATCCATCAGCTAGTGCCGGCCGACTTCTACCGGTCCCCTGTCCCTGAACAGCTGTGGGAGCGGATCCGGAATGAATTCCGGCTGCCAAGCCTGGAGCAGGTCCGCGAACGCCTTTCTACTGTGCAGGAGGATCCCGAACCGGTGATATGGCAGCTCTTCCGCGTCTTCATCGACGAGGGCACCTACTGCCCCGGTTTCCAGTTCCGCCCTGGCCTGACCTTGGAACCGGTGGTGGTGGCACTCTTCGAACGGGCGATGCAGCTGGGGATCCCGCACAACTGTGGCGCTGTGGATGATGGTCCCCTCCCCCGTGCTGAAGGGATCCCGTCCGGTGGACCTGCGCGGCAGTACCGATGCCTCGATACTGCATGCGGCGCTGGAACAAGCCTTCACTGAAAAGGCGGCCTAGCATATGGGAGCGAAAGTGACCCTGACCGTAGAGGCCGGCAACGGCGAACTCAGCCACGTCGACGCCGAAGGCGAGACCTACGAGAAGGCGCCAAAGCAGTCGCCGAAACGCTGCTCCCGGAGGGTTCCAAAGCCATAGCTATTCGCACCAACTAGCACCGCCGGGCCTCAGCCGCTTTCTATTTACCGGCTCAGCGTTCGCGTGCGGCCTGGCGGCTGATCCCAACGGCGCGCCCAATGTCCGTCCAGGACGCCCCCGGCTGCTTTCGCTGCGGTGACGGCCTTATCCAGGCGATGCCCGGCCTGCCGGTCGTCCCACCCTCGGTGAGCCGAGCCATGGGCACAGCCTCGATCTGGTGATGGATCAGTTCTTTGGATCTTTCACTGCACGGATGCTCTCACGGGCGGCAGACAAGTCAGCTTCCAGACGTTTCGCTTCGTTTTCAGCGGCCTCGCGGCGGCCCTGTTCACGGTCACGTTCACCGATAACACGGTCACGTTCTGCTTCGACAGCCTCAAGGCGGGCTTCAGCTTTGTCAGCCCGGGACCGCTCCCCCGCCGCAGCTTCAGCCGCGGCAGCTGCCGCTTGGGCTGCCTGTTCCCGTACCGTGACGGTTTCACGTCGTGCTTCGTCACGTTCGGCTTCGGCACGCTCGATCTCCTCAGCAGCGTCGTCACGTTCGGCCTCTGCCTGCGCGACTTTCGCCAGCCATCCGGCACGGGACTGCTCAAACTCTCCACGGGCCAACGTGAAGGCTTCACGCCACACTGCCCCCAACCTCGCTTGCACCGCAGCTGGCGGCTCAGGCACCGAGGCAGCCTGCGATTCCCGCTCATTCCAGACCCTGGCCGCCTCGGCCGCCACGGTCATCCGCACACCCGACCTGGCACGCACCGCACGCGACGTTACTACGCCACCTTCAGCGGCAAGCGCCTCAGCCGCCTCCGCAGCGCGGGCCTCCGGGCTCCCCTGCTCCGGCGCTACTGGATCGAGATCCTGCTGGCCAGTATTCCGTTCATCACTCAACACTGCCGCCCTTCCTAAAACGATAATCTTCCAACAAGCTATCATGGAAACAATAGTTACGTTGTTTCCCGTTACTCCCGTTACCAACGTTTCCGAATGAATAAAATGGGGAATTCAATGGGCCGAGCTTTCATCGTCGGTAATGTTTCCCCTCCCCCGTGCAGCAGGGACCGGTGGACCTGAGCGGCAGCGCACCGATTCCTCGATACTGCCACGCGGTGCTGAAACAAACCTTCACTGAAAAGGCGGCCTAGGATATGCGAGCGAGTGAAAGTGACCCCCTGACCGTAGAGGCCGGCAACGGCGAACTCAGCCACGTCGACGCCGAAGGCGAGACCTACGAGAAGGCGCCAAAGCAGTCGCCGAAACGCTGATCCCGGAGGCCTCCAAAGCCATAGCTATTCGCACCAACTAGCACCGCCGGGCCTCAGCCGCTTTCTATTTACCGGCCCAGTGTTCGTGTGCCGGCCTGGCGGCTGATCCCAGCGGCACGGCCAATGTCCACCCAGGACGCGCCAGCTGCTTTCGCGGCAGCGACGGTCTTATCCAGGCGATGCCCGGCCTGCCGGTGTTCCTTCGCAGCTGCTTCCACACCAAGGATCGCTTCGGACGGGGGCGATGTGGATCATCCACTCATCCTGAACGGCGTCCTCCACGCGTTCGGAAACAAAGGCTCCGCCCCCTGGACGGCAGTATTCTCTGCGGGAGGCGAAATCAGCCTCTGCGGGCGTGAGCACTCGGTGCCACAGCTCTCCCTGCCCGTACGTGCAGGCACCACGCCAGCTAATAATGAGGTCGTGAGGAACGATCTCCTCATCGGGGTTGAATTCCCCTGCTGGTTTGTAGTGTCCAGTGACCCCGTGGACCAGCATTCCTGCCCCGTTCGAAGTCCCTGAGAGCCGTCCGTCGGGCGCGACCGCAACGACCCAGCCCTCATGTTTGTAGTCGTTAGATGTCCAGCCCATCGCTGCACACCGTCCTGTCAAGGTTTCCTGACAGGAAGTCTCTCAGGAACCTCAGACAATGAACAGGGTGTCCTGACGCAGCAAAGCCCCCGCTTCTGCGGGGGGCTTTGCCTTCCGTCCAGATCGGGTGTCGCACTTTAGGAGCTGGTGAGGTCCACGACGTCGGCACCTGCGTTGGTCTTCACTGACTCGATGCCCTTCATGGCGGCGGCTTTGGTGGTGTAGGACTCGCCCGTGGCGATGACCTCACCGTTGCCGGCCTTCAGCCGGAACCGGAACCCCCCGGAACTGTCTTTGTAGACTTCGAATTTTCCTGCCATGCGTGATCCTCCTTCATGATGCCCCCCAGGGGCGGCAATACGGGGAACTGCCCTAACGAGGTCATCCTAACCGCGGGTGCCTTCCTCCGCTGGTTCAATAAGTTCGGGTCCGTTGTTGCGCACACTGTTAACGCGACTACTCACGATCCTTGGGGTCAGTGTTGGTTCCGGCAGGGAATCCAACAGGTGTTGAACGTCGGCCTTATCGGTCAGATCCGGGTCGAGCCATTCCGCGAAGCGATCTTTCGGAATGATGACCGGCGACCGGTCGTGGACGTGTCTTATCTGCGTCCTGCGTGGTCGTGGTCAGGACTGTGCACGTCAGCAGCCACCGTTCGGGGTCGTCCTCGGGCAACTCCGGGTCAGGCCAGAACTCGTACAGGCCAGCGAAGCCCAGCAACGGTTCCTTCTCCGAGAACAAATAGTTCGGGACCTTCTTGCCGTCCTCGGTCTTCTGCCATTCGTAATAGCCCCTCGGCGGGCTTATCCGGTATTAGTGGCGATGATGCCAGCGTTCATGCAGTTCTGTTCGTTGAAGACGCGTCCGCAACGAAGTGAAGTATTTGGGACAATCACGACCCTCCGTGAACATGACTTGGTCTACCAAGAGACCGCAGATCACATGGCCGGTGATGGAGCAGAACAGCATGGACTTGGCGAAGAGTAGGTTCCCGCGTCCCAAGGGCTGGTTAGTCGTGGTTCCAGACCTTGATTGATGACAGAAGGAGGAGAAGGACGAGCAACGGGATAAGAACCAGCGAGGGGACAACCCCGAGCAGGAGGCCGCCAATCACTGTTCCAGTGATGGAGCCGAGGGTCATGGTGATGAGGAAGCGTTTGTTCTGCCCGAGGACGGTGAAGCTCTTATCTCTGCTGAACCTGGCGAATGCCACGAGCATGGTGGGCAGAGAAACGGCCAAAGAAAGGCTGCCTGCGATCTTTATATCGGTGCCGAAGAGCAACACGATCGTGGGAATGAGCAGTTCCCCTCCGGCAACTCCCATTAGAGCTGCAACGATGCCGATGACAACTCCGGCCGCGATGCCTGCGATGGTTCGAGGAACGTCCGCGATGGTGAGCGGGTCAACAGCGAAGAAATGTGTGTAGAAAAGAAGGGCCGCGATTAGCACTAGCAGTACCGCGATCACTCTGTAGAGGGTTTTTGACTTCATCCGTGTAGCCCAGTGCGCGCCGATCCAGGCGCCTACGAGGCTTCCTGCCAGTAGGTTCAGGACGATGAACCAGTATGGGGAAAGCTCCCCGATCGGTATGGCGAAGAGGCGCGCGGGCAGCGCCGTGATGACGACGATCAGGCTCATGGCTTTGTTCATGATGATTGCCTGCAGTGCTGCGAAGCCGAAGACCCCGATCAGCAAGGGCAGCCGGAACTCGGCACCGCCCAGTCCGATCATGCCGCCCAGGAGCCCGATGATGGCCCCGGTGAGAAAGACCAGGGCCACGGATTGTTGTCGTGCTGGTCCTTGGATCGACAACGGCTGAACCGTGCTTCTCATGAGATGAAAAATATCAGTCCGTGCCTTTTTCGTTGGGGTTTGTTTCAATGTGACCGGGTCGGCTGTGTCCCGGGTTCGTTCCCGGAGAAATGGGTGAATGTGCTGGCGGACCAATGTAGCTTTCCCACTGATAACTCTTGTCGATTCTTGGTGTCTGAGCGTCGCCCCTAGCATTGCAAGGGTGAAGACCAAGAACCTCCTCGCATGGATGGACGAACACCAGATTGGCCTCTATCTAGCGGCCATCGTCATCGGCGGTGGCGTCGGCTTCTTGGCGCCAGGCCTCGCGCCAACGTTGGAGCATTCGATCAACCCCGTGCTTGGCCTGTTGCTTTACGCCACTTTCCTAGGGATTCCCTTTGCCTCCATCGGCAAGGCTGCGAGAGACTACCGCTTTCTGGCCACCGTGCTTGTGTTGAACTTCGTCGTCGTTCCTGTAGTGGTCTTTGGCCTGACCCGGTTCATCGCCGGGGACAAAGCCTTGCTCGTCGGCGTCCTGCTGGTGCTCCTCACGCCCTGCATTGACTACGTCATCGTCTTCAGCGGTCTCGCTGGCGGAGCCAGTGATCGGCTTCTCGCGGCCGCGCCGATACTGATGCTTGCGCAGATGCTCCTGCTCCCGCTTTATCTTCTGCTCTTCGTCGGCCCCGACCTGGTCTCGGCCATCGACCCCGCACCGTTCGTTGAAGCGCTCGTCGTGCTGATCATCATCCCGCTGGCAGCAGCAGCGCTGACACAGGCACTGGCCCGGAAAGCGGCAGTGGGTAGGGCAGTCATGTCAGTGATGCAGGCGCTGATGGTGCCGCTCATGATGGCCACCCTGGCTGTCGTTGTCGGTTCCCAGATCGTAGGCGTCGGCCAGGAACTCGGCTCCCTGCTCTCCGTCGCACCGATCTATGCAGCCTTCCTGCTGGTCATGGTGCCACTGGGCATCCTCGCCGCAAAGCCTGCCGGGCTCGACGTGTCCGCCACCCGCGCCGTTGTCTTCAGCGGCGCGACCCGCAATTCCCTGGTCGTCCTTCCACTGGCGCTGGCCCTGCCCGGCCATTTGGCCCTCGCTGCATTGGTGGTGGTCACTCAAACCCTGGTCGAACTTATCGGCATGGTGCTCTACGTCCGGTTCCTGCCCATGATCGTGAACAAGGAACGCCGGCCACAGCCCGCCTGACAAACAGTCCCACTTGGATGCGGAATTCAGTCGGGGACTTGACCTTCAAGCCGACTCGAAGGTTTACGGTGGTCGGTATGAAGACGTTGCGGATATCCGAGGTCGCCGAGCGCACGGGAGTGCCGCCCACCACGCTGCGCTACTACGAAGACATCGGCCTGATCGGCCCTGCCGTCCGGTCAGCCAATGGCTACCGGAACTACGACGAGCGGGACGTGGACCGGCTGGCGGTCATTACCCGTGCCAAGAAGCTGGACATCAGCCTCGACGACGTACGCGATCTCGTCACGGCCTGGGAAAGCGAGGAATGCGGATCCGTCCAAGAGCGGATGGCCGGAATCGTCGCTGCCCGGCTCCAGGAAACCCGGGAACGCATCACCGAACTGGCCACCCTGGCGGCCCAACTCGAACAGACCACAACGAGACTCTCGGGCAATGCCGAGGAAGGCGCGTGCACCACCGACTGTGCGTGCGTGTCCGACCAGACACCCCTACCGGCCACACCCGCCGGCACCGTGATGCTCCCGCTCCTGCCAGACAGTGCCGGCCTGGACGCCTGCAGCCTTGAACGAAACGTGCTGCCGGCCCGGCTGGATGAGTGGGCCCGGCTGACTGCAGCGGCCACGGGGCGGTCCTCGATTGATGATGGCGTTGCCCTGGATTTCGAACACCACCCCGGCCTCGCAGCCGACCTGGCACGCCTCGCCGCCGAAGAATACCAATGCTGTTCATTCTTTGACTTCACGATCAGCGTCAACGCTTCCGGGCTGCGTCTGGAAGTCCGCGCCCCGGCACACGCCCGTGATGCTCTGCACACAGTCTTCGGCGCAGCAGCATGACGAACACTGACCCGAACCAAGCACCAACCCGCACACCCCACAGACAGGGAATCCCTTTGACCGCCACGGAACAACCAAGGCCAACCAAAGCACTCGGCAAAACAGCAGTGTTCACCGGAACACTCGCTGTCATCGGATGCATGCTGGCCTGCTCGCTGCCCCTTATTGCCGCCGGCGGCGCCCTTGCCGGGTTGGGTGCATTACTGGCGGGCTGGTGGCCAGTGGCCGTACTCAGCCTGGCAGCCGGCGCAGGCGTCATGATCGTCTATCTTCGACGCCGCAAGGCTGCCACGACCGGTCCGGGGTGCGACTGCGGCGGGACCTGCTAGTCCAGTTCCGGACAGGAACCGGCGTTGCCGCTACGCCCGGGACGCGTTCCGCAGTGAGGCTGCGTGAGCGGCACGGGTGCCTAGTGCCGGGGATGCGCGGTGTCAGCAGGCGGACACGGATTCTGACGCCGCAGTTGGAGGATTTGTCCGTGGGCTGCTGCGAGGGCAGCTTCGAGTTCGGCGATCTTTTTCCGGTTGGTGGATCGTTCGTGGGCGAGTTTGGCCGTGAGCGTCCTGACGATGCCGCTGGTGTCCTGATGCGCCCGCTCCCTCAGTAGGGCCTCGCCCGTTGATGCGGTGGAGGGCACAGTTTTGCCCCGAAGGTCCATGATCCGTTCGCGCAGATCTGTAGTGCGGTAGAGGAAGTCTTTGGAGACCCCTCCTTCTGCGGCCACAGTGTGGAAAGTGATCGGGGTGCCGGTTTTGAGGAGTCTCCGTAGTCCCTGCTCGGCGCGGGTGACGGCGGCTTCTCGTTTTGCCCGCGCGGCCCGGAGCAGGTTCGCGGTGTTGCCCTTGACCATTTAGCTGGAGACCTGACGGGGTGCCCTGTGAACGTCGGAATCTGTTCGCGCTGTGGTGCCTGCTCCCGCTACTGGAGTGGCGCCGCGTGAGGGGTCTTTGATGGCTTCGACGATGCTTTCAAGGGCGCGCTGTTCTCTGCGACGTAGGGTCAGCCACACATGGTTTTCGCTCATTGGCTCACCCGTTCGCTTCCGGTGGGCGTCCTGGCGTTTCTCGACCAAGGTGTCCAGTGCGACCAGTTCGCCTTCATGGACGCCGAGGAAGCGTTCGTCCGTGACAAACAGATCGCAGGTCAGGCATGCGTTGCCCTTGCCGCAGGTCTGCGCGGGAGGGAGCGTGCACCAACCATTGGGCAGGACACGGTCCGTGCGGGCATCAAGTGCCATGAGATCGTAGAGGTCCTCCGAGGGCATGAGGGGTTGGCCGCCCTCCGCTGTGAGCTTTCGGTATTTGATGAATTCTGCTTTGGCGGTCGCGTCCAGGGTCTGGGCGTAGTGCATGGTCATTTCGGGGGTGGTGTGGCCAAGGTATCGCTGAACGACGTGGAGGGGCACGCCGGCATTGAGCAGGTTCGTGGCCTTGGTGTGCCGGAAGTTGTGGGTTCGGGCGAGCTTGAGTGGTTGATCGTTTTCGTCACGGATGTCGGCGAGATCGACCAGCTTGCGCAGCTGGGTGCGGAAGACGTGGCTGCTGTAGGGCCGTTGACCGTGGAGGTTGTTATGGTTTCGGATGAACAGGTACTGCGGCGGTGGGACCTTGATCTGCTTTCGCTCAAAGTGGTCTTTGAGCCAGCGCTGCTGTTCAGCAATAATCTCCATGGCCTCCGAGTCAATGAAGATCGTCTCGGCTGCTCCTTCGATCTTGGTCTGCTGGTATCGCAATTTCGCGATCCGCTCCGATCCGGTGTCTTCGGCTCCGGGTACCGGGATCAGCGGATTCACGTCGATCATGCAGATTTCGCTGGCGCGGCGGCCGGTGGAAAGAAGCAAGAGAAGGATCCGCATCGCTTGAGGATCTCCCAGTCCTCCCTCCGACCTTGAAGCGCCCAGCAAAGGAGCGTGCAGGGCGATTTGGGACATTGTGTGCTCGGAATAGAGCCGGGTTTCGTCGATCGGCTTTTTCTTCGACTTCCGGGGGAGGTCGCCTGGGCGTATGAGGCGAAGGTACTCGGGAGTCAGTGTTGCCCAGCGGCTATCGATTCCGGCCTGTGGCGCGTCGCCGGCATGATCGACCATGAACTCATAGAGTCCGCGGACGGCGGCAACGATCGACGAAGTGCCTGAGTGTTCGCGTCGGCTGCCGCTTTGTGTCCTGAAGGCACATTCCGTGAGGAAGTCGAGCATCAGGGTCCGGCACTCCTGCGGATTCTTGGCCAGCAGAGGTGTATCGACACTTCGCCCGGTCAAAAACCTGCCGAATATCTTGATTCCGTTGTGTCGCTGTAGCGCGGTTGCCCACGCGATGTCGCCTCGCTCCAACTCGGTCTTGACGTAGAACATTGCGCCCAGCCTCAACCAAGATGGTGCGACCTCATGCCAGTGAATTGCAGTCGTTTTGGGGGGAAGGCTCCTTCCTCGCGGGATTCTGGAATCCAATTCCAGTGACCAGACTTCGCGTTTCCACCAAGGGCCTTCATCGTAGGCGAACCACAGCAACTTCGCCGCTCGGTCCAGCGTCCCGGCCATGGTTCTCAAGGTTGAGGGGTTTGGCAACGCCCGGGTTCTTTTCACCCAGGAAATGCTGAGTTCCTTCCGCCACTGGGACGGCGTGCGGTCCATCAGGCTCTCCCAGTCTTGCCCTTCTGCCTTCAGCCTGCGCGATGTCTCTGCCAG
The DNA here is from genome assembly GCA_050627125.1 of Arthrobacter sp. 21a14. Classification (GTDB taxonomy): domain Bacteria; phylum Actinomycetota; class Actinomycetes; order Actinomycetales; family Micrococcaceae; genus Arthrobacter. The sequence continues at coordinate 69,238 of CP192488.1, forward strand.
TTCCCTCACGAGCAGACCCAGGCCGGCGCACGGAACACGGCCCCCACCTTTAACGATGGACCAGATCACGTACTGCATCTCCCGGTGCATCACCTGCGGGAGCCCATCTAGATGAATGTTGCCGATCTTAGGGTGGTAGAAAGCGAAGAAGGGCAGATACTGGGTCGGGATCGTGGTCCGGGTGTAGTGGAGCAGCCGCATATCCAATGGGACTTGATCGATCAGGCCTTGGTTGGCCTCGATAGTAAACGGGTTGCTGTTGTTGAGGCGCAATGCCTCCAAAGTTCGCTCGTCAGCCGACTTCATCCTGGCCCCTCCATCGATTCGTCAGTGTCCGCCAGTCCGCAAGGGATCGAAGTTGCTCGTCATCGGTGACCCAGGCATACAAATCCAACGTTGTCTGGACGTCGGAGTGTCCGAGCCTTCGACTCACCACATGGAGCGGGGCGCCGGACAGAAGCATTGCCGTGGCATGGGTGTGACGGAACCAGTGAGGCGTCCATTTATCCTGCACCACTGAACCCAGCGACCGGCGAATTTGCCCGACGCGTTTATAGACGGTTTCCGCACGCAGAGGTTTGAACTCGTGCCCCAACCTAAGGTTCACGAACACATACGCCTCGTCCATGGACGGCACGACTAGATCCATACCCTTGTCGCACAACTGCCAGACATATTCGGCGTAGAGCCTGTCCAGGCTGTCCGAGATATGAATCTTGCGGTATCGGAAGCCTTTGACTCTAAGCCCATGCGGGTGGTCATCGCGCGGAGTGACCTCAACGTAGGGGTTCTCCCCACGCCCTGACTGCCAGTCCCGATGCTGCAAACTCAGCGCCTCCCCCAACCGCAGCCCCGTCTCCTCCAACAGCGTGAAAAGTAAGAGGTCACGCACAGAGCCGCTCCACATCCCTGTCAGCTGATCGAACCGACCGCAATGATCCTTGATCGCATCGACCTGCCGAGCCGTCAAAATGGGAGCGCTGGACCGGCGCTTCGGGACAGCGACGGACGCGCTGCGACGCAGGCCGCGGCTTGTATGCCCCAAGAACGGTAGGTAAGGACTTCGGGCAGGACGGTCGGAGTAGACGATTGCTGCGAAGTCGTATCCTCGCCACTGATGAAATGCATAGAAGGAACGCACGCCCTGGATCCTCAGTGCAGCTGTTGAAGGGGCGATCCGTGACAACGTGGCGGCCTCGCGTATTGGAGTCACTTCTGGTGGAGTACCAGTCCGAATCCACGCCAGAAAAGCGGACATGTCCTCGAGTTTTGCTTCATCCCATGCTTTTCCGCGAAGGCCCAGGAACTCCCACCACAAGCAGAGAGATCGCGAGTAGGACTTGACGGTATTGGGTGAATGGCCGGTCTGCCTCAAATGCTCAAAGTAAAGCTCTATCGCTGGAACCGGCAGGAAATCGTCCCCGAGAACAGTCCACGTGGTCTCTTCGCCGTCGCTTTGAACCCGCTGAACTCGCGTCATCTGTCAGCTCTCCGTTCCGCTCCCCTCAGGTTCGTGTGCGCAAACGAACTGAAGTGGTACTCCGAGTGAACGGTGCACGGAAGGACGAGGACTTTTCGATGAAGACGTATACCGGATAGCTCAGTCTTCAACAGGGCAAACCTGCGATCGCCCACCACTGAAGACGTTGAAGAAGGCCAGAAATCTATACCGGATAAGCTGGAACGATAGCCCTGCGCTTCACCGCAGCTGACCGGAACGAGGGCTTTTCCAAGATTGATTCACTTCTGGCATTAATGAGCTTGGACCCGATCTTGATGTCCTTGGACCAAGACGGGACCAGACCCCAACGTGCTATTAGCAGCCGCCGGTCAAGGGCGCCATCATCCAGGCGTTGGGCCACGATCGGCACGTTCTGAGTCGGGGCGACGTTCCAGCTCGGCCCTGGAGGGCTGCCTTCAAGTTCCTTGGCCTCGAAGTGGCTCAGAAGGTCGCTCGTTGCTTTGGACATCACGTATCTGCCGCACATGAGCCCATTCTGCCCACAAAAGCGTCAAAGCGGAGGCCACCTGCGGCGCCAGGTTCTCGGTGTCCACTCACGTGATTCACTCCGGCGGGGAGCCGACGTGCTTGGCCGCAACGTGGCTCACAAGGTCTCTGGTCGCTTTGGATGTCACGTATCTGCCGCACATGAAGCCCATCTCCCCGACCAACCCCTCCGACATAGTCGGTACTGCTGGTGACTCCCGCCGCAGCTGGTGAACGAACCAACGACGACGGTCAGCCGATCGTGATCCAGTTGCCACAGCCCCGACTGACAAACCCTTCGCCTGCATAGACGTTTACCACCGGACCCTGCGGTGCGAACGAAATGAAGTCATTCTCGATCGTCGCGCCCTGGGGGCTTGTGCGTTCCCAGTAGCAGTCGTGTACGCCGTTGGCTCCCGCGGGTACGGTCACCTGGTAAGCGCCCGCCGCGATGTCTTTGCCGACGACGAATGTGCCGTCGCCCATCGCAGTTTTGGGTGCGGGCGGAACGCCGCCGGCGACCCTGACCAGCTCTGCCACGAAAGGAGCATCTGGGCACATTGCGGCCGCGGCTTTGGCCTCCGCTTTGATTTTCGGCCCTGTGGGGTATTCCCCATATCTGTGGTCCCACCCGTCTTTGGGCGGGATAGCGCAGAGCAGCAAAACGCTCCCGTATGCCATGTGCGGTGCACTCGCGTCGCCACCGTCGGCGCCGATCTGCTTCACTACAGCAGCCTCATCGGGCTCGAGGTCATAACGGTCCATGTACCACTTGCCACCGACCCGGAGATCGCACGATTTGAACCGAGCGAAATCCGGGGAGGCCCAGATCTCCTGGAGCTTAGTGAATGACTTGGTGTCTTTTGCCGTGATGGCACTCTCTGACGCGGAGCATTTGAAACTGTACCTCACCGACCGGACCCTCGCGGCTTCCTTCGCGGCCGCCGCCGCGGTGGCTTCCGCCTGGGTGCCCTCCAGCTTCAGGGCCACTGTTCCCGCAACCTCGACCTCTGTACCCGCGGACGGGTTGGAGCTGACAACCACGGAGAGGTCGTCGGGCTCCTCAGTGAATTTCACACCGTCACTGCCTACAGCGTCGTACTTGATGACGGCTTTGAAGAGAAGGTCGCGGGCTTCCGCAAAGGGCTTGCCCGCCACATCAGGGACCTTCGTGAACTTCACAGTCTTGGTTGGCGTCGGCGAAGCCGCCGGCTCAACGACTGGCGTACCGCACCCAGTCAGCAGCAGTCCTATACAGGCCGCAGCCACACCAATCATCCTGAGCTTCACAACATCCCCCTTATTGGCCCCGCGCCCACATGCGGTCATCATATGTGCCAGGGCACCCAGAGCGATCTTCTCCCTGACATTGTTCCGCGGGTGGCGGCCCCAGCCCTGCAGTCCCGAAGAACAGGCAGTCCGGATGGCAGTGTCCCACTTCCTTGGAACTGGGACAGACCATTTGGACCAATGCCGCGTGACCCGCAGCAATATTTAAGTGCCCCCGGCGTGCCGAGACCGTTGTTAGTCCTGAACCTAAGCTGCACTCTGTAGGTTCAACTGTGGGCTTGTCTCGGTTATCCCTTACGGGGGCCACGGGCAGCGGAAAACAACTGATTCACTCAGCTAGGAATGTGCAGTTATGGCGACAAAAGAGAACAAGGCATGAAGCCGGAGAAGGTCAATCCCCGGGAGGTCTTTTATCAGCCTTCTAGAATGGTGGTGCCTCTTTTTCAGCGCCCGTACGTCTGGTCGAAGGAGCGGCAGTGGCAGCCTTTGTGGGAGGACATTACGCGGCTCGCTGATGTGCTGGCCTCGAAGAACCCGGCCGCCACGCACTTCCTCGGCGCTTTCGTCGTACAGCAGCTGCCTTCCACGCTTGGCGCGATGCCGGAATGGAGTGTCATCGATGGTCAGCAGCGACTCACGACGCTGCAGATCCTCCTCGATTCACTTCACTCCCAACTTGAGGGCCGCGGTCTAACGATGCTCGCGGCACAGGTCGAGCCTCTCATCGTCAATCCTGCAGCCTTCCTCAAGAAGCCCGAAGACCGCTACAAGGTCTGGCCGACGAATCTGGACAGGGTGGGGTTCCAATCAGTCATGAGCGCACCTGCTCCCGTTGACTACTCGAGCGTCTTACCGTCGCGGCTGGCGGAAGCGCACCACTATTTCAGCAATTCCATCAGCGAGTGGCTCGATAAGGCGGCCCAGATCGAGATCAGCGCGAAGCTTCTTGTCGATGCCGTGTCCGGCCAGCTCGAGATCGTAAGTATTCGCCTCGACGCCACAGAGGATGCCCAGGCGATCTTTGAGACCCTCAATGCACGCGGCGAGCCACTGAGCGCTGCGGACCTCATCAAGAACTTCATCTTCCAGAATCACGCCGGTACCGAAGCCGAAGTCGAAGTCGCATATCTCGGTAACTGGGCTGAACTCGAGACTCCGTGGTGGATCACTCCGGTCACGGCCGGCCGCGTCACTCACCCGCGTGCGTCCTGGTTCCTCTGGCACTGGTTACGCGCCCGACTGCTTGAAGACTTCCCAATCCGAGAGCTATTCACGCAATTCAAGGACTACGTGACCAGCATGCGGACCGATCTGTCCGACTTGCTGCCGGAGATTAAGACGGCCGCGGACAGATACCGGTTCGTGATCGAGGGGGCCCAGACAGTGAACGGGCCGTTGACCAGGGCACAGTGGTTCAGTTACCGGGTCGGCACACTCGATTCTGAGGTCGTGCGGCCTCTGCTGATCTGGCTCGATGAGGAGCCGCAGGTCGATGTTCCGGAAGAAGACAAGACCCAGATCCTCCAATACCTCGAAAGCTGGTTCGTCCGACGCGCAATCGTGAAGGCCCCTTCGCAGGGCACCAACCGACTCATGGTCGACCTCCTCGTCCACCTCAGCAAGCAGCCGCACGACCGTCTGCCCATTGAAGTCCAGTCCTACCTTGCTGCGAACAAGACGCCAGTCGGGTACTGGCCCGACGACGCCGAGGTGACCACGGCACTGAGCGGCGCACCGGCATACAACAAGTATCTCCGGGCCCGACTCCGAATGATTCTTGAAGCGCTCGAAGACTACCGCCGTGGTTACCCTGACTGGAATGCGCTCGGTATGGGCCCGATCGCCCGTGGAGTTGGTACGATCGAGCACTTCCTGCCCCGAAAGTGGCGGGCAAACTGGCCGGGTACTTGGTCATCCGCCGAAGCCGACGTAAAGGCAACGGCACGTGACCGCGCACTTCATGAACTCGGCAACCTCACATTGGTGACCCAGAAACTCAATTCCAAGGTATCCAACGGGTCTTGGGCGACGAAGGTGGAACACTTCCAGCACATCAACGACGTGCTCCTCACTAACGACGTCATTCAGTCCGCCCCAACCCATTGGGACGAGGCGGCGATCGCTGCGCGTACAGCGACGCTCGCGGAGTCCATCTTAAAGGTTTGGCCTGCCCCAGCAGGACACATTGGACTTACAACGCACCTGACGCGCACCGAACCCACAGGGGAAGTCGACTTGGCTCTACTTGTCTCAGAAGGACTCATTCAGCCAGGCACAGTGCTCGTCGCTCGTCCCGTGGTCCTCAACGGTGCGACCGCCGCGGTTGGACTCGACGGGCGTTTGTTCATCGGCGATGTTGCTTATGACACGCCGTCGGCGGCGGGAGCTGCTGCCAACTCGGCCGGCCTGTATCGCGGCGGCATCAATGGTTGGCGATTCTGGAAGATCCAAGAGTCTGGGAAGTCACTTTGGGAGGTTCGTAACGAATACCGCGTCAGCCTTGGCGAAGATGACCAAGGAGATGAGATCGGCGTGGATGCCCATGACTCAGAGCAGATTGAGGCCGAACTTGTCGCCGCTGAGAGCACGGACGAAACTGACGACGAATAGGTCGAAAGACATCTGACTCTAGCAAGCACCTCCGGCCGCAGCCCTGCCTGGCCTTAGACTAGCTTCTGCCCGAAATCCGGGCAGAAGCTATCAACAGATGGGGTCTCCATGATGCCGGTGATGTGTCCGCTGGACATCGCACACGAGGACGTCGAGTTGCTCGAAGAGCTCCCCGACGGTCGCAAGAAGGCCCGGTGTCCGGACTGCGACTTTGAGTGGGCACATGGGGTTGCCCGGCCAGGCTCTGCTTCTCCCACTGCAAAAACGAGCCTTCATCCCATGCCGACGACGGACAAGGTCTCCCCAGAGGCGATGGCCCGTGTCGTGCGCCTCAAGCCCGTCTTCCTGAGCCAGGCGCATGCCGGACTCGATCAGCGCGTGCCATCCTTCTGGGCGAAGTACCAGTACATCTTCAGCGAAGTTGGCCTGCCCACCGCTGTCCCTGCTGACTTCCGCGCATTCGGGAAGGACACGAGCGGCTCCAATCTTGGTATCCAGTCCACATTTCATAGCGCCTTTGACCAGAACCCAAAAGAGGGGGCAGCGCAGGTCCGACAGGTCGTGGAGTATCTTCTGCGTGGGACCGGCAAGCCCTTGGAAGACAGGCTCACCGACTTGATCCACGGAAAGCTATCCTTCTCGTTCCCTGGATTCAAAGAGCTCTTGCTCTCAAAGGTGCTCTCGGTTGCGTACCCCGAGCGGTTCCTGACCCTCCTGACATACGAACAGAAAGCCATCGCGGCCAAGGCTGTCTACGGAATCGACCTGCCGCCCTACGATCACGCACGGATCGGTCGCCAGATCGTAAGGAGCAACGACCTGCTCGCCGAGCTCACCGGCGAGGGCTTCATGCACCGCCCGCACGCAGGCGAGTTCCTTTGGTGGATCCAGCAGCAGCCTTAGCTCGCAATTACGGCCTGGAGTTCAAGGCCAATCGTCCCCAAACGATCACATTTCCATGCGCGCCGGCGCCTATCTCGGCTAAGACAACCCGCTACATACCATCCAGGAACTGTCGAGTGTCAGCGGAGGTCTGGTCCACCCGTATCGGCAAGTTCGCGTAGCACGCTGATTTCCTCATCGGTGCCGCCCCGGGTGTCTTGGTCGACATCGGTAAACGATTCGGCTGCCTCCTCCTCAGCGAGGTGTGGGTATTTCTCAAGAAGGAATCGTTTCCGGTACTCAATGTTTGCGACGTCGACAATCGATTCCAGGGTGGCCCAATTGAAGGCACCACCCAAGACGATCCCGGCTGCGGGAACGACTTTGCCAAGCCCTTGCTGGGTAAGCCGAAAAGCGAACTTCTCCGCAAACTTCTTGGAGACCTGAGCTACAAGTGACATGTCCAGGAGGGCCGCCCAGCTCTTGCCACGGACGAGTGCCTGGGTCAGCCGTGAAATGTCAGCCATAGCGGCAGTCTTCGCGCTGGCTGACATCGCCGTTCCTGCGTTGACGACAGACATGACGAAAAGCTTCTCCACTGGTTCTTCGGGATCGTAGCCGTACAGCAGAGAGATATGACCGACAGAGCGGGACGCGAGACCGAGAACAACTGTGGCGTCGCCAACAAATGCACCGGCGATCGCGGCCCCCGAAGGCGCGGCCGCGGCCCCGCCGGTGACAGGGACGGCGAACTCCCCTCCGGAAATCACTAACCCTGCACCCGCCCCCGAAAGTGCTGCAGCAAGAGGGTACCCCCAGCTCATCCCCCTCCCGCGCACAGCGTCGATCTGCTCGAGGTCGAGGTGACGCAAGTCGCGGAGCTTTGTAACGTCGTGGGCGCTCTTTTTGTGTTTGGCAACAACCCATTCAGGTGAGAGCCCGGCCCGGGAAACCCGCCCGGCCGTTTGCCTCATCGAGCCAAAAGCGGCGCCACCCCAGTTGCTGACGTCATCGGGGATTGCGTCCTTGGCTTTGCGGGCCCCGGTGCCGACTGCATGAGCGCTCCTGGCTACAATTTTCTGCCCACGAGCGACGGCAGAATGGGCTCTTGGATGATTTTCAAGGTACTGAGTAGCACGCTTACCGATTTCATCGGCACCAACAGCAACTTGCTCGCCAGCGTTTCTCAGAGCCTGTGAAATTGGGCGACCCTTGAAACGCTGGATGTTGATCCACGCATCGAGCTCGTAGTCAGAGGGTTCAGTCATGCCGCCATTATGCCCCACCTTAAGAAGGGCACTTTCTGACTCTGCCGCGCAACCACTGCTCTTTCCTTACCTGAGTACGGCCACGTTGACGGCGGGCCGGGACATCCGCCGATACATCCCTCTTTTTCCGATACGCTTTCGCCAAACCAGAGGAGACGTGGAAGGGTAGGCAGTGGCGGAAAACAAGCGAATCACCCCGCTGAATTTCGAGATCGACGAGGTCGGACTCTCGGTGCTGGGCTGGGAGATCTCCAACTTTCAGGCACGCCTAGTCGTGGAGGACTATGGCCCCAGACAGGCGTTCTACCGAGTTGCAGCATCGGCCCAAGCACGCTTCCATGCTAACGATTGGCAGGTCCGCTACGATGCCACAAATCTCTCCGAGAGCGACTATCTGCCGTCGATCGTGTGGCAGCTACGGTCACGCTCGCGCGGGGCACTCATGTCCTATCAAGAGATGATCCTCCCGCTGAAGAAGAAGGAGGTTCGCGTACCGAAAATGGTTTCTGCCTCCATGGAGCTATGGCAAGGTAAGGGCAAGGGGGATCCCGAAGACCTATATGTATGGATCGGGGGCGTCGACTGGGAAGAGATAGACGGCTGGCGCTCCAAGCCAGCTTTCAAATGGCGTGAGATGTCGTGCGAGATCGTCGACTACACAACCCTGCGAGGGGTCACGATGGACGTGAAAGAGCACTCCGCGTTAGTGCGGGATGGCAAGAGACTCGAAGTTTCGGTGCGGGCCATCCATCCGCTGGGCAGCGCGGAAGACCTTTTTGCGGCATACAAAGACTCTGAGGAATTTTACGGCGATCCGGATGCCAAAATGGACCAATACGGAGACTTCGTGGCCCAAGCTCCCGATGTATTCGTGGACGTCTTTGACGCTACAGGCTTCCTTCTAGACCAGCGAGAGACCTCGAACTACAGATGGGTTACAGTCGGCAATGGCGGCTCAGTCCCTAAACGCAACCCCTCATTCATCCAGGTGGTCAGCTTCGACCTCGAAGACTTTTCAGGTGATCCTGCTCGTGTCGTAATTCGCATCCAGGATCCGGTCACGTGAACCAAGTCGTTGTTGCAGCCAGAGCCCTGCGCGATCAGCTGATTCAGGAACATGCCTTAGCCCCTGGACTGTTCCATGAGATGGCACGGATCGAGTCCCTCTTGGCTGAGACCTACCGCACCAGAGTGTTGTACGAACTCCTGCAGAACTCGGACGATGCGGGTTCCACAACAGTCGTAGCCGACATGAGCGCCCCGACGCGTCTGGCGTGGTGCAACAACGGACGTGCATTCAACGAAGCGGACATCGAGGCGCTTTGCCGTAGTGCCAGTTCGAGCAAGAAGCCGGGCCACAATAAGATCGGCTACCGAGGTATCGGGTTCAAAGCTGTCGCGGCGCTCTCAGAAGACGTAAGTGTTACTTCAGCCGGCGTTACGCTCATCTTCAATCGTGAGGCTGCGGCTTCAGCGCTCCAAACGCCCGTCGAATCTGTGCCGCTACTCCGCGTCCCCGCCTCTGTCATAGAGGCTGAGTCCGTGGCGGGCTCGCAGTTCACGCTGAATCTCGTCCCCGGCCAACGCGACCAGCTCGTGCTCGACCCAGTTGCAATGCTGTTCCTGCGCAACGTCACCGACCTGACCATTCTCCGGCCAGATGGCCAACAGAAAATCCACTGCATTCGTTCCACCAACCATGTCGCACTGGAGATTGACGGACGCCTCGCCGAATTCGAGCGCTCCGCAGAGGGCGACACCATCCTCCTGGTCCCGTTAGACCCCCATGCCGAGTCGATCACCGGACGACACGGCCGGTTATGTTGCTTTCTCCCGCTCGAAGATGAACTTTCACTGCCAATCGTGGCTTCGGGGCACCTGCTCACCGACCCTTCCCGAACGCATGCTGTGGCGGGTGACGACAGCACCGGTACAGTGATCGCAACAATCGGAAAGCTTCTCGCCCAGATCCTCGCAGACCCAACGAACCCCGTTTGCGATCGGCTCTGGTCGCTAATCCTGTCCGGCGAAGACCTGCGTACTGTAGTCATGGCCGGTGAATCAACTCCACCTGGCATGCTGCTCAAAGCCATAAAGTCGGCATTCGCGACGATCAGCTGGCCCTTCGCGTTCTCCGAGGTCCCACTCGAGTCCTCTGATGTGCCGCGGATCTTCCCTCAAGGCGCGCCACAGTCCATCTATAGACGAGACGCTTCGTCTCAGGCTCGAGCTTTGCGCACTGTCTTCGACGCGCCTACCTTGCGTGCTAAGGAAATCACCGAGAAGGTCGAGCCACACGCATTGTCCGGCGAGACACGGGTTGCTCTCACCAAGCATCTCGTCGACTTGGCGCGTGTTGAGGGGCGTCCCCTAACCGTCAGGGAACAGCTATTTGCCGGCCAAGCAATTACGCCATCACCATCCAACGACCAGACCGCCTCGACCGTGGCAAATGGCACACCTCTCGCCCCATCTAAGCCAAGCTTCGGGGGCGCGCTCACTCGCTGGCGTGCCGCAGAGATAGCCGCGATGGAGCATCTCAACGCCCGTGGATGGAGTCTTCAGGATGTCAGTCGTCAGAACGTCGGGTATGACCTGGCAGGCACCAACGCTGACGGCGCAGATGTCCACATCGAGGTCAAGAAAGTCGAAGGCAAGGACGCACGCTTCGCGCTGACCAACAATGAAATGGCCGCAATGGTCGGCGCATCCCCTCGCTATCTTCTGGCACTGGTCATCGGTGATGGATCATCCGCACAACTAGCGCTCCTCGATCCTCTCCGTGACATGGTACCTAGGGAACGAGTATGTCGCCGCTGGGAATGGGAGTATACCGACTGGCGTCGGTTCGTTGAGATCGTCTACTGATGTACTTGGTCAGGACGTGGTTGAAGGACTCAGTGTTCCAGTTCCTTAGAACTGGCACTCTCCCTTGGGACACTTCGGCGGTCGAACGCTCGTGAAAAAGACGCCGGCGATTCAGCACCCTAGGAGAACTTGCGCGAACGACAACAAAAGCCCCCCACTGAGGTGGGGGGCTTTGACAACGTCGGTATCGGTCGTTAGCTACATAAGGATGAGCTCACGCTTATCCTTGCCGTCCTGATCCATCGTTTGAATCTTACGGCCGCGATCCTGTTCTTCCTCTACGAACTTAAGGATTGCAATAGCTCGACGGACCGCTTCGGTCAGGGAGATGTTTTCCTTCGCCGCAATTTCTTTCAACGCCGCAGCCGTCTCCTTGTTGAGGTTGACGTTCAGGCGGACTAAAGCGGTGTCGGCGGATGTGGTTGCTTTCGTAGACATGGTGCTGGCTCCTTGGTCTACCGTCCCCGCCACCCCCACTGGGGATGACAGATGGACCCTCAATTATGAGGACCTTTCGGGGCATGTGGCGGTATGTGGCGCTGGGTCGTTTTTTCGTTCATAAGGGACAGCGAGCTTGCTCATTGCCGGGTTTGTTCCATCCCTTCAAACAATTATGCGCGCGTTACCCGCGCGGTGTCAACATTGAAGGCACAGCCGATGTGTATTTCATGCGCACAGGATGCGTATCTATGGTAAGGTTCAGTTGAAGTTATATCCATGCGCAAAGATAATTGAACCCGGCTCCGCCCGGAGGACGGAGCCGGTAGTGAGGGACGTAGTTACATACGATGAGTCAGGGGATCCCCTGGTGAGCGAGGCAGCATTTCAGTTGATCCAGGTGCTGTCGAACCACGGCGTAACCGCCGGAGAGATCAACATTAGCTTTGGAACAGAAGCCCCCGAAGGTGTTTCTGTGAATATCCAGCTTCCAGCCCTGACCGACAGCCTGGATACCCAGCCTGACTTCGCGGGACTTCGAGGCGTGTTCGCCCTGTTCGCCGAGGATGGCCCGTGTGACTGAAGACCATCCTGAACTGACGGAAAACTTCATACCGCAAGCGGGGCTTCCAAACCCGTTCGATCGTCCCACCTCCGAAGTACCCGAGGTGGGTTTTCTTGGTATCTACACGACGCGCAAGGTCAGGGGAACTCACGATCAGGAAACGCGGAAGCTCATCGCGCTGATCATCCTCGGGTTGATATCGGTCCTTTATGCCGCAATCATGTTCTTCTTCCTGTGCGGAGCAATCGATATCGAAAAGCTGACAGCTGCCATTGCGGCCATGTCAGGGATTCAGGCCCTTGCGGCTGCTGCAATCGGCTTCTACTACGGTTCTAAGCAGACATAGTCCCCCTCGTCCGAGCGCATTGCTCCAGGGACCTACGTTGAAGCGAGGGCTCGCTCGTTCCCAAGGCTCCACCCGCAAAGACTGCCCGGTAAGGATGCCTAAAACGCTACAGAGTATCCTGTCCCACTTTCTTGGTTGTGCGACGAGCCCACGCTCGTCGTGGAGACGAAAGCCCGTCGGCGGGGCCCAAACCTAGGTTGCTTTTCTGAGCCAGAAGGGATCTCGTCAGGATAACCTGACGGTGGCAACGTCGAGGAAGGGTCGGATGTACTGGGATTTTGGTGATGGCCGCCACGAAGGCGCCGCCTGTGCAGTTGTGCCAGACGGGCGACTATCCTACGAATTGGGCGGTCTTGGCGTCCTTGTTCAAGGGGTGACCGGAAAGTTTCCACGGGACAGTCAGAAACGCGACCATGAAGTCGTCAACGATGATGACGTTGTTGGATGGCGTGGATCATGTTGCTGTGGATGGACCGGCCAGTTCTGGAAAAGAGTTACAAACAAGACCGACGCAAGCCTACAAGAGCACTCCGTGTTTGTGCCGTTTCTAGGATTTGCTACTCCCCCGCTTTGGGCGGAGCATGCGATGAAAGCCGAATGGCAGACGCATGCCGAGTGGGCCGCTGCTGCCGACGAACTTTCAGCCGCCCAAGACGCCCTACTTGCCGCCAAGAGGCGTCTTGACAACGCGGTAGCCAGAAGCCGGGCCATAGGACTCCCTTGGTCCGCGGTTGCATCCACGCTCGGAATCACTCGACAATCCGCCCACGCCCGTTGGAGGGAACTCGATAAGTGATCTCGTGTTTACGCTGCTTTCCGAGGCGCATGTCCCCCGTTGAGTTACACCACAACAACAACAAGCCCTATCCTCTCGGGCCACGCCTTGATTCATGCCATAAGGCATGCCATAAGTTCTATAGGACGTCAGGCTTCATAACGCACAGTCTCACACATGTGGCAAAGGACGGTACGGCACATATATAGGAACGCTTGACGTTCCGCATTAATACGGGCTAATCGAAACGTGGATAGTCCAGTAGATCGGAAGGCTGGGGCACACATCTGCACTCCAGCCTGAACATAAGCGTGCAAGACAACTTTGATTAGGACTGGAAAATAAATTGCGCAGCACATTAGCTACCTCAACGGTTATACAAGCTTGGAAAAACGCCCACCGTGCCATTTGAGTCAGCATGTGAGCCGCAGCACCGAATCACACGGCAACCAACGTTGTTAAAGAGGCGTGTGTCATTGCGTTAAACACCAGGCTCCAGCCCATAGGGTAGAAGGCAGAGCGTCAGACCAGTAGGGGAGTTAGAACCAATGCCACGATCGTCGCTGCAAGCACCAGTGAGCCTGCCACGGAGTCAAGCACGCGCAATTGAACGCGTGATTTCCTTTGCCAACGGGAAGGGGGGAGTGGGGAAGACGACCACCGCGGCTAACGTCGGGGGCTATGTCGCTCTTGCGGGCTCGCGAGTCTTGATGGTGGATCTGGACCCACAGGGTGATCTGGCTAGAGACCTTGGCTACGACCGCCAGAGCGGCCGCGAGCTGTTTCAGGCCTTGATTGCCGGCACTACTCCGTTAATTCTCCGCGACGTCCGAGAAAATCTCGACGTGATACCAGGCGGTCAAGAGCTTGAGGACATTCAAGGTCTGATGGTGTCGCGTTCCAGCCGTTCGGACGCGGCTGACTTCGGCGACATGCTCTATGCTGTTTTGGCACCGTTGGCTGACGACTACGACCTTATTCTGATTGATACCCCGCCGGGGGAGAGGGTGCTAGTCGAGGGTGCATTTGCGATCTCCAGTGCCGTCGTAATACCCACCAAGTCAGATGACGCAAGCATTGACGGAGTAGAACGAATCGCGCGGAGGTTCATGGCCGTGCGAGACCGGAATCCCTCCCTCCAGCTGGCCGGGATCGTGCTATTCGGGGTCGGGCCAAGGTCTATGAGACTGGAACGCAGTGTTAGAGACACCCTCAGCGAAATGCTCGGCGAAGTGGCGCCTGTCTTCGAGACCAGAATCAGGAGCCTTGAGAGCGCAAGTGCAGACGCTAGGCGGAAAGGCCTGCTCTTCCACGAACTCGAAGGCGCAGTAACCGATGCCCAAAAGAAGCGACTGAAGGCACTTCGGGCAGGGGAGAAGCCGAAAGATGGGTTCTTCTCTCGGAATGCAGGGGGCCTGGCTGAAGAGTTTGAGCAGCTGACCGGGGAAATTCTGTCACGACTCAATGCGATCGAAAGCGAGGAGATCGCGTGAGTAGTAACCGGCCAAACCTCGCCAACGCATTCGCGCCAGCATCATCTCGCGGGGCAAAGCTCGAGGGAATACTTGCCCCGAAGCGGCGCAAAGCTCAGGAAACGGAGGTCTCGGCAGAGCCGCAGCGTATATCCGTTGTTCCTGAATTACCTGCCGATCTTGGATCGGTAGCTGATCGAGCAGAACCCGCGCCTGAAAACGACCACGAATCAGCTTCTGAGGGGGACGCGACACGCAGGACGCCTACCCAAAAGCGCAAAAAGCCCTCTACGGGTTCAAATACAAAGGCATCCGAAACCGTTCCAGGCGCATTACGTAATGTTGGCGTCTACTTGGCACCTGATCTCCTGGCCGCTGTAAAGGAAGCCCTGCACTCCCAGCGGACAACTTACGCAGATCTCCTGCTGGATGCCTTCGATGCCGTGTCAGGGGATGCCATTGCCAAGGAATTCAAGCCTGAATCTGTTCCGTCAACTTCTTCGGGCATGCCCCGACGAGTACCTCGCCGGCGTGGGGAGGCAGGCATCCAGATTCAAGTACGGCTCGACGGTAACCAGACAGCCTGGCTTGGTGACAAAGTCATTGAATTCAATGCGCCATCACGCAGTGCCCTCGTTTCTACTGTCTACAGGCTGCATCTCGGCAACTAGGTTCGGCATCCGCGGGGAAGGTCCATCCTTCCTCGTCGGAGCCTGGCCGAATGTCCGGTTCAGCTTATGGCATCAATTCCAATAGAACTTATGGCAAGAGTTATGGCATGTTCTGTCCTATGTAGGTGGGAAAGCGGCTAACAGCAACGGTATTTAGGGATTATCCCAACACCTGAATGGGATGCTCGGCTTACTGCGCTCTCGCGAATGCCATGTCGGCCAAGACCCACTCATCAGGTGGTCCTTCGTATTCCTCCCAAGGGTAGTCATCGGTGGGGGAGAGCAGCTCCGCTACAGTATTCACATTCCTCGAAAGCCATTCCCTCCACACAATCCGCTCAACGCGGTACCTCTGCACTTGGGCTGCTACCACTTCTAGCACTCCAAAGCTTTCCGCGAGTTCCTTCAGTGAGGTTGACGCGACGACCGTCCATGACCGTCCGCGGTTCCTCGAGACCATATTCCAAGCAGCCAGAACCTCAAGACTTTCGCTCACAGCAGTCCTGGACAGGCTTGTACGGATCACAAGTTCCGTTGTCGTCAACCCTGATGAATGTTCCAACGCTTCGTAGACAAACGCGGCTGGAAGACCCAGCTCCCTGAAAACCGGCCTAAGAGCATGGATCTTGCCCTTTCGCCACGACAGATCCTCTGCCGCTGCGCGAAGGCCTCCAGGGATAGTCAACAGATAGAGATCCCCCTTAGTTCCTCTCCCACGCTCTACCAACGTCACCAAAGGATCCGCCTCAGAGCGCAGGGCTCTGAGATGCGATCCTACGGTGGTGTGATCAAGTCCCGTCGCGACAGCTATTGACCGGTCCCCAAACTCAACAAAACGTGATGCCGTCATATGAGCAGCTTCGCCAAGAGCCCTCAGAACCATCCGTCGAGCCAATCCAGTGCGAGTTGCAGCATAGAAAGGCTCCCGGAGAGCTAGAGCATTTCGCCAGGTTCGAATGAACCGGTGCTCAGCTTGGGGGGTGGAGGGAGCTGTAGTCCCTAGTTTCCCCTCCCCCTGTGTATTTGGCCGGCTTGTGGGGGATTTACGTGCATTGTCATTTGATGCTCTTGAGCCTTGGTTTTTTCGCAGATAATCAATCGCATTGCTCCAGTCGCGTTTCAATGCCGGCAACCTGTGCTGGGACGTGTATCGGGCATAAAAGGAAGCAAGACCTGGCCAGGTTCCTTGGAGGACTCTTCGCTCAACGTCGGTGAGCTCCATGCCTGCGGCAGCGGCTGCAGTGACGATGGCTTGACGGGCTTCCGAATCTGAGGGGTACTTGTTGGCGTCATATAGCCCCGACTGAGCCATCTGCTGCATGGTCCGCGACATGCGGCCAACCAAGTGCAATCCCTTTGGAGCTCCGTCGGAAGCCGATGGGATCGTCTGCTCAAGCCTGAGTGCCCTGACAGCCGCGATCTCGTTAGCAAGGTCCGATTGCATAACCGCCCAAACACTGGGTGCGTTCCGCCGACGGACTACGTCGTAGGCCATGCTGAGACTCATCGCCAGCTCTTGATGTCCGCCACGTTTGTGTGGGGAACCAGGCGCCCGCATGCAGCCGTGCAGCAGGTTCTGGTGCGGTGACTTGTCCAGAGTGCGGTGTCGTGTGCCCAAGGCCTCGACAAAGTCACGCGCTTCCGAAAAGGACACGCGCTGCTCAAGGGGTACATAGACGTGTCGGCCGCCGTTGGGGGAGTAGTCCTCGATCCAGCGTGCGCCGCAATTGTGCAGCCAGGTCTGAACAGCCTTTACATCTGATTCAACCCAATGAGTTCCTGCAACCGACGAGTCGAAGTCGAGAAAAATTGCTGAGCACGTACCGTCCTTGCCGAAGATTCGGACGGCGGCCGGAAAAGTGGGGAGCGTCTCAGTCAAAGCACGTTCGTGCTTCAGCGGGTAGGTCTTACCACCGTCGCGAGAGAGACGAACACGGGGCTGACCTGCGAGAAGAGGCGCAAGCGCGGCCCACGCCTTTGCGGCTTGGGAAATCGGGGATGGCTCGCGAGACACGCCAGCAGCATCGGATGCTGGCAGCACGAGAGCGTGCTGTTGTACGATGACTTTGTTCCTGTTCAGGGAATGAGAAGGAGCCGATCCTGCCAGATCGGTTATGCAACACAAATGAAGGCCTGTTTAGGACTTCCATACGATTTACGATCTGTCTGCCGGCAAGCTGTCCGGATCGTGAATCTTCAGCTTCGAAGGCCCGCTTATGGCGGGCCTTCCTTGTATCTATGAGGCCATGCGGATCGGGAGCTCATCCTGTTGGGTGAACTGGCCCAGCAAAGCCAGGTCTTCGCGCAAGGACCGGTCGACTGCAGAGGCAACATAGTCGGTGACAGTCATGCCTTTTGCGGCGGCGATCATGTGGACGTCCTCCGCGGTCTTGGCCGGGGTGCGGAAGCCAATGTATTTGCGGAGGCCCTTGCTGGGACGACCGCCTCCACGATTGATTACTGCGCTCATTGTCAGGTCCTTTGAATCTCGCACAACCAAAGGTTGTAGCTGTTTCATCGTTGGTGCCAAATGCAGTCGATCGATGTGAGGTTTCTGTTTACAGCTATCGACTGAGTCGAACGTAGCACCGCCCAGGACCTGATCTGGGGATTTGTTTACAGAAAACGGCTCCGCGTGTCGCCTCCCTGCTCATCAAGCTGACCGCTGACTCCACCCTTGAGACTGTTAGACGCTTGCTCCGTCTGTTCGCGCCCACACGGCCCCAAGGCAGCATGTCCGGGGCGCGGCAAGTTCTGTAGGCCGTGGGGCTCAGTTCGACAGCGTTGGCACGTCCGCGCCGGTCGTCATCTGAATTCAAGCTACGCCATCCTTTCGATCCTGCGACAAGCATCCGCCGAAACCCGGTTCTGGGAACCTGTGGTTACCCAGCGTGGGTTCCGGCGGCATCGACTTGAATCCCCCAAGAAATCAAGTAAGCGACAGCCTACATACATGCTCCGCACATGCACAACTCACTCGTTACTCATGGCCTATACGCTATGAATGACATCAGGTAAAGTTTTGTGTCGGCTGTCCGCCTGCTCTATAGCGGTCGCATCATAAGCAGCCGACCTTGGCTGAAGGAGCTTTGAGATGACAAATGGGGGTCGTAGCGTGTTCCTTACGCAACAGCAGAAGAAGGAGCGCCTAGCGGACCGCATGGGCATCCTGGTGGATATCTGGGAGTCCGACAACAACGCGGCGCTTACTTACAATCACGTCGAGGAAGCACTTTCTGCCAACGGGATCCACCTGTCGCGAACACGGTGGTCATATTTGATCAATGGCACTGGCAGCCTGGTGACCGATCAGGAACTTCTGAAGGGCATCGCAGAGTTCGTTTTCGCCGTTCCGGCCAGTTATCTCATTGATCTCAACAGTGAGACTCCTCCCGAGGTGGAAGCGCGGATGGAGTTCCTTGTGCAGATGCGCAAGCTCAAGGTTAAGAACTTCGCAGCGAGAAACCTGGGCGCGACTTCGCCGGAAACGCTGAGGATGATCACGAGGATTATCGACTCGTCGATGAACGGCGAGGATGAATGACTCTCCCACCTGTTCAAGACAAGGTCCGGGAGTTGTGCGGTGACAGCACGACGTCGATGAAGGAAGTCGTCGAACGCTTGACCGTGATCTGCGAGAAGCCGATCAATCTGATCGAGTACAACGAGTCCTGGGGTTCACTGACGGCGTTCAAGGCCGAATTTGAAGACCGCATAAACGTCTATTTCCCCCCGCAGAAGTCCCAGCAGTACAAACTTCACTGCATATATCACGAGCTCGGACACATCTACTTGGAGAGCCTTCAGGTTGCCCTTGCCCTGCCGGATCTCTCTGGGGAGATGCTGAGGGAAACCGCGGACGCGATTAGTATCACTTGCCGGTCGGTTCCGAATCACCCTGTCGAACGGTGGGTGGAGGATTTCGCTTTCGAGATGTCGAAGAAGACCCGTTCACGCAGCTCGTCCGATCCTGACCCTTTCCTCTAACAGACCATGAAACTGCTGCTCTTTGCGCTGCTGGCCGCCCTATGCCTCCTTCGAATCCCCTCGGTGGTCAAGATCGCAGAATCCCGGGCCTCGTGGGTGGCGTCGATCTTCGGACTCGCGGCACTCTATGTTCTCGGAACGGTTACACCGTTAGAGGACATTGACCGCTACCTCGGTGGCATCAATGTAACGAACCTTCTCCAAGCCACCTTCGCGCTCCTGGCAATCTTTTTCTTCAACGACAGCGTGCGGCGTTTGGCGAACGTACCCATAGTCAGATGGACCTACTACGCGCCGTTGCTGAGCATTCCCGTCATGATTGCCAGCTTCGCCCTGATCGAGGACAAAGCCCCAACGGCCGCGGACTTCATCGACACCCGCATGGACCAGCTCGCTACCGCCGCGTACAGCGGCATATACATGCTCGCGCTGTTGTTCACCGTGCTCAGGATCATCTACATGCTTCGACACAAAGCCAAGGGACTGTATGCCACATTCTCAGCGGGCCTGCTGGTGGTTGCGGTGGCTGTTTCGTGCCACATTACATATGTGGTGCTGTTCTATTTCTCGCCCTGGGATGCCCTCGCCCGGCATATCGGTGCCTGGTTTGACCGCCTTTTCTATGTAGGCCTTTCAGTGACCGCCGCAGGATGGTTGATTCTCTTCCTGTCGAAGCAGCTGCCCAGATTGCGTCTCTGGATGAACGATGCTCTGTGGCTGACCGCGTTGAGGATGCGCGTCCGTGCCGATCGGTCACGAGTCAGTCCCGCTTGGGATCTCTTCAATGAAACGCTCGAAAACGGCGTCTATAAAAGCCTTATCGTTCTGCACAACTACGAGCGGGTGCACTTGATGGACTTCCCGGACTCTGTTCAGGGCAGGATCAGCCACATCGAAGCCAAGCTGGACGCGCGGACCTAGCTCTGTTCGGTCAAGATCGTCTTGCTGACCCACCTGGTCAGTTCGTTGGTGAAGGTAGAAGGCGACGCGTTCCACTCCTGGGTGTGGTGAGCCTCGGGTAATGAAACCAAGGTGACGGTGGACGGATTCGCGCGTTGGAACGCGGCCGAGATCTCCCAAGGAACCTCTTGGTCAGCACTCGAGTGCAAGACCAGGGTCGGGACATCCACCCTGTCGGCTACGTCCACCCAATCGAGCGCATCGAAATCAATCGGTTCTTCCAGCCCTAGCATCCTCGCGAACACCGGGGCACCCAACAGGCGCACAACAAGGCCGGCACCAATCCTCGGCACCCCGGCCCGCACCGCTCCTGCTGTAATGGCTTTCCGCCAGCTCGTGACGGGACCTACCAGGACGAGCCCGATGATCCTGTCCCGGTGGGCGCTGCGCTCTGCCGTGAGCAGGGCCATGGTCCCACCCATGGACCAGCCGGAGAGGATGACGCGCTTGGCTCCGTGAGCAACGGCATAGGACACTGCACTTTCCACGTCACGCCATTCCGTTTGCCCAAGGTGACTCGATTCCGCCTGTGGTGGGCTGACCTCGGCGTCGCTGCGAAAAGTGGGAACCAAGGAGGTGAATCCTAAGGAGCTGAACGAATGGACATCTCGGAACATGATCGAGCGGTCGGTCCAACTGCCATGGATATGGATCACCCATACGTCCGTATTGTCAGCTTCAAATAGCCAAGCCGGCGCCGCACCGTACTCGGTGGGGACGTCCACCTCTTGGTAGCGTCCGCGGACAGCGGAGGGTTCGAAGAACACATCCGGGGTCCAATCGACGATTGGCCCCAGACCTCCCGGCGTAGAGCCCGACTGATCGAGCAGCCTTTCTACGAACTTTTGATCCTCGTTAATCAGGGTGACCTCGCCGACTCGCACGTATTTTGCTGTCGCGGGATCAAACACGCCGAAGTCGCCCGGGGCTTTGGTGTAGTCGTCCAGATCGATGCGGATGCGACGTCCGCCATCAAGCACCTCGGCCCGGCGGTAGTCCTTTGGGGCCCGTTTGACGATTTTCCGGGCCATGACGACAGCGAACGCAGATAGCCCTGCAGCCGGCACAAGGAACGCCAGGCAGCTCAGGGTGCGCCGTGTAGTCAGCATTAGGTCTTCGTCCTCCAGGGCGGGTCAAAGGCGGAAATGGAACCCAGACATCGTAACGTCCCTTACTGCCTGATGCATGCGTAGACCATGCTCACTACAGGCGTTGCACATGTTCACTGCATGCATGTAACGTGCTTAGTGAACAAGAAGGTATTGCTCTTTGACAAGGCTTGTTATGAACTGCGGGGCGCTCATCTACCGCGGAGGTAGTTGACATAGGCAGGAAGCATTTCGAACTCCACAGCATCAAGGTTGGCCTCATATTTCACGCGTTTGCCATGCCGCTGGCCTGCAGGAAAGTCGGCCGTGACGGCAGCAGCAGCTTCGAGGGCTTCCAGATGGTGCTGAAGACTGGGGCGGGTCAGCGTCTTGTTACCGTCCAGGACAATTCCCTTGAGGATTTCGCCGGTGGTGCAGGGTCCGTTCTGATGCAGGTAACGCAGGATGGCCGCGTGGGCTCGGTTTCCGAGAACTTCGATAGCTGCCTCAACCTCCTGCGGATGATTGGGCTGGATGAGGCGCGGCATGCGTCTATCTTGCCCGATTATTTGGATGGTCCCGAGTCGCAGAATAAAGTGTATCGCTAAAGGATGAACTTTGAGCTACAGTCAAATTGTAGGCCTTTTCGAAGGAATGGCGCGCAAGGTCCTTCTTTCGGGAGGGGATCCTGCCGCCCGACAAGATGCGTCTCATGCTGACGAGGTGACGAGCAGCTTGGTTGGAGCGAGAGAAGAATGGCACGTCAGCCACCGACTTGATTGTCAGTAGCCGGCAGTACAAGAAGCGATGCCCATGGGGGGAGGGACAGGTTTTGAAGAACATGCTGCCGTTTGGCACACAGCGGCCGTTGAACGCGTCACTGCCTACCAGCCGCAGGCACCGTTCGGTGGTGAAACGATGACCGCCCGCAAAGTCACTACCGTTGCCTCCATCGTGGCGCTGCTGACCGTTGGCCTGGTGACTGTTGTCCTCGATGACAGTGACCCGGCACAGGCGGCATCATCGTGTGCTGCACCTGCCGGTGTAGCCGCTGGTCCTGTCCCTGCCGGGGGAGTGGCTGGGTTTGATGCCGAGCAGATGAAGAACGCTCAGGCGATCATGAACGCGGCCAAGTCCCTGAAGCTGCCGGTCGCGGCGCAGCTGATTGGAATTCAGGCAGCGATCGGTGAATCCACGCTCCGAGTCGTTGACTACGGTGACGGGGCCGGTCCTGATTCCCGTGGTTTGTTCCAGCAGCGTGCCAACGGCTCCTGGGGATCGTATGCGGACCGGATGGACCCCACCATTTCGGCGACGAACTTCTTCAAAGCCCTCCAGAAAGTTGAGGGTTGGGAAACCCTCGAACCGACCATCGCCATCCACCGGGCGCAGAGGAACGCTGACCCGAACCACTACACGAAGTTCCGCGCCCAGGCCACGGAAGTCTTCAGAGCCTTGGGTGGGGAGTCCGGCGCAGCAGTGGACCCGTCCGGTGTGTGCCCGGCCGAAGGCAACCAGGTTGTAGGGGACTTGGCCGGTAAGTGGGTCAAGCCCATGGAAGGGGCGATCAACAGCAGTGGCTACGGGCCCCGTCCGGCCCCGCCCGGCACCGCCGGGGGAGTGCTGGCCAACTTCCACTACGGCATCGACTTCGTTCACCCAGGAGGGCCGGGAACGATCGTGGCCATCACGGACATGAAGATCGTCAAGGTCCGCAACCTTGATGGCCTGTTCGGCACAGGGGTGACCGGCCAGACCGTGGACGGGAAGCTCACGATCGGCATGTATCACATGGAAGCCGGGTCGGTGAAGGTCAAAGAAGGTGACACCGTGGCCGCCGGAACGCCGTTGGGCACCGAAGGCGCGACGGGCAACGTCACCGGCCGCCACCTCCACATGGAATTCTTCGCCGGCGCCCTGCCCAACCCCATGGTCCCGATCAATCCCACCATCGACCCGACTCCGATCATGAAAGAGAAAGGCATTCTCTGATTCGCAAGCACCTCGCACGCGCAGCCGCACTTGTCGCCGCGCTCTCCTTGAGTGCCTGCGCAGGCACCGAACCGTCGGCCGATTCCACCCCCACGGTGGCCACAGGACAGGGCGGCAAGGAGAGCCACCATGCCGACGACGGCCACGGGGCCGATGAGCACTATGGCGTCCCTGAAGTTACGTGGGATGCCGACGCGGAGAAAGCGGTCAAGGACACAGCGGCCAAGGTCATGGGCCTGTTCGCCCGTCCCGACGTTCCCGAAACAACGTGGTTCGCTGACCTCGCCCCGCATCTTTCACCGGAATATGCCGAAGACGCGAAGTACATCGACCCGGCCCGGGTAGCGATCCGGAAGATCACGGACGGACCAGCGATCAGCAGGGACGCCGGCAATCCGATGACCGCCACGGCGACGTTCTCCACCGATGCTGGCCGCTGGACGATGCTCCTGCACCGTTCCGGACAACAGCAGCCCTGGCTGATAACAGCCATATCCCCACAAGACCCGACGTCATGACCCAACGACCAACCCTGAACCGAGCGAGAGGAACCACCCGATGCCCACGAACTGGCAAGGAAGCGAACGGAAGAGCCGCGCACCCATCAGTCTGACCGACACCGAACCCGAAGAAATCGCCACGGATCCGGCCACGATCATCCATGCCGTACCGGATGCCGAACCGGCCGCAGAGGAACCGAAGCCTGAGACGGTGGTGGATCACCGCGAAGCTCCGTTGGTCAGCGGACGCCGCAGTGCCGCTGTGCTGCGCAAGGAGAACGTGAACGACCAGCTGCCGCCGGCCACCGGCTGGCAGGCATTCCTGCGGGCGGTCAGCTTAGGCCTGATCAGCCCCAAGGTAGGTGCGGCGGAGTTGGCACGCCGGGCGGATCTGTCCGCGATCCAGCGGGTGTACTCCCGTCCGATGCAGATCATGGTCGCCCAGCCCCTGGGAGGGGTCGGCAAAACGATGTGCAGCGTCGGTCTGGGCTCCACGTTCGGGATCCACTCCGGCCAGCAGACACTGGTGTGGGACAACAACGAGATGATGGGCACCGCCGGCGTCCGCACCAACGCGAACGACTCCACCCGCACCGTCTGGGATCTGTTGAACGTCCTGGAGTCCTTCGAGACTGTCACCGCCCGCAAGGGTGAACTGTCCTACTACACCCGGCATCAGGGCAACAACCAGTTCTCCGTCTTGGTCGCGGACGAGGACGCGGACCGGATGAAGTCCATTGGTGCCGATGAGTTCAACCGCATCCACACGGTGGTCAGCCGTTTCTACGACACCATCATCGTGGACACCGGGAACAACACCCGCTCAGCGAACTGGCTCGCCTCGATCGAGGTCACCGACCAGCTGGTGATCCCCACGACGTTGAAGCGCAACGCCGTCGTCTCCGCTCTGCGGATGATCGAACAGCTCGAATCCATGTCCGAACGCACCGGAAACCCGCACTACAAAGACCTGGTGAGCAACGCCGTCGTCCTGATCACACAGGGCGGCGGAGCGAAAGTCTCCGCAGCAGAGCAGGCAGAGCTTCGCGAGAACCTTGCCTCCGCGGTGCGGGTCCTGATCGACATCCCCTACGACGGGGCGCTGGATACAGGCTCGATCATCGACTGGCAGCTTGTCGGTGACCCGGCCCGCCGCGCCTTCGAACGTGCCTCAGCGGAAATCGCTGAAGGCCTTTTGGCCGTTGACCGCGCCACCTCCACCAAAACCACCAACCGATAAGGAACCAAGAATCATGTTCAAGACCATGGGCAACGAAATTATTATCCGCACAGCCGTGCCCACCATTGACAACCCGCTGGACGGTGTAACACCCAGCATTGACGTCCTCGGCGTGAAATTCGAAGGAGCCGTCCAAATGGTCCTCGGCGCGATCTGGGCGCTTGCCCTAATCCTCCTGGCAGGCATGTTCATTTGGAACCTCATGAAGTGGGGCATCGCCCGCAACCGTGGCCACTCGGACGACATCGAAGAAGGCTCAGCCGGGGTCAAGAAAACCGGTATCGCCTTCGGCGCCGCAGCCGCCGCCAGTGTCATCATCGGCGGCATCCTGGCCCTGGCCACGGCAGCAGGAGCCTAGCCCATGCGGAAGCACTGGAAACTCCTTACAGCCTTGGGGGCGGTGATCCTGATCATCGCAGTTGCCGTCGTCCTGCTGAACCCACCGGCACCGGCGGCCAAACCGGATGATCCCAGCACCCTGCAGGCGTCCGGGAAGTTCGGATTCCCCGTTTCCGGGATCAAAATTGGCGAAGGCGGGACCAAAACCGCCAGCGACGGCAGAACCATGACGGGCTACAACGGCAGTTGCAACTCAGCCGCCCAAGCAGCCGCCAACTACACCCACCTCATCGAGGACGTAAACGTTTCGACCTGGGCACAGCAAAAGAAAATCCTGGCTGAAGTTGGCAAACCCGGCGCTTGGACGGAGAAAGTCACCTTCCAGGGCGATCTGCTGACCACCTCCAAAGATCTTCCCAGCGTG
This sequence comes from Arthrobacter sp. 21a14, assembly GCA_050627125.1. Taxonomy (GTDB): domain Bacteria; phylum Actinomycetota; class Actinomycetes; order Actinomycetales; family Micrococcaceae; genus Arthrobacter. The sequence continues at coordinate 94,940 of CP192488.1, forward strand.
CCTTTTGACGGTGGCTGGTTTTACCGCACTGACGTAGCATCCGGTGGCCTGTACCGGTCCGCTAGCTGCGAAGCGAAAAAGACGGCAGTAGTTCAGGTTTTCTTCGGGGCTGTCGGCGCAAATGTAAAGACTGCCCCAAGTGCCTTCTTCCAAACGGCCACCTTTGAGCTCGTCTGGGACGGCGACTGGAAAATTTCGGATGCTGCAATTGTCGCTAACGGACAAGACTTCGGTGGCCGAGTCCAGGACGCCGGCCCGATGAGCGTGGGCACCAACATGGAAGACGATGCCACACCGGTTCTTCGGGACGATCTGGTCAATGCCTTCTTCAAGGACATCAGCCGCGAGGGGTGGGTCGAGTATGCAAACGCTAAGCGTTAGCAGGACGATCCGCCTGGTCGCAGTCCTTTTGTCGTTGTTCCTCAGCTTTGGGGTAATCGCCGCCGGTCCTGCACAGGCAGCGGACGACGTGAGCAAGTCCGAGAAATTGAACGCCGACCAACTCAAGCGCCTTGCTGGTCTGACCGGGGACCAACGCTTCAAAATCAAGGACCGGCTAAACCAGGAACTGGGTAAGTCAGTCTGTGGTGATCCATTGTTCTTCGGAGCCATGGGTGGCGGCAACTGTGAAAACGTTGCGGCCAAAGCGTTCGGATCTTTCCTGACTACGCCCGAAAAGGTGTTGGACTACGACGGCAAAAACACCGTCCCGTTCTGCGCCGCGCTTCCAAGTGCTGGTGCGCCTGATTCGGGTACCGCCTGGTGCGCCCAAGGGGCTGTATTCAATAAGTTCGCCCCGATTGCCGGTGTGGTAATGCGGACGGCCATCTCGGCGATGCCGGGTGGCCAGATGGTGTTGGGCACGGTAGACACGGTGGCGTTCATCGCTAACGCGAAGGACGGGTTTGAGAAGTTCGCGAACACCGTCAAAGCCGAGGGCGTGAAGTCCACCAACGAGGTACTGAACAACCTGCTGAAGGTCTCCGTATTCGAGATTGATGACGGCTTCCGTGCCACTTGGGCCGTGTTCGCCGGTATTGGGATCCTGATCATGGGGTTGGTGTATTTCAAGCTCTGGAAAGACGTCTCGAACGAAGAGATCGATATGGACTCCGCCCGGACGTCGCTTCTCTGGTACGGGCCGTTGTCCATGATCCTGGTGCTGTTCGGTCCTCCTATCGGCTACGTGATCAACGGATGGATGAGCGGCCTCACTGAGGGAATCACGTTCTGGACTTCCAGCCGGGTCACGGACTTCGGAGTCGCTATTTCCCGGTTCGCTTCCTATGAATCCAGCGGAGCGTTCGGGCCACTGGCTGCGGTCCTGCTGTTCGGGCTGCTGTTCATCGCTGCATGGGCCATGCTCGGGTTGCTCGCATTGCAGCCCTTGGCGCTGTACCTCCTTGGGTTGGGCATTGCGATCATGGTCGGCTTCTTGATCCACCCGAAGTACCGCGAACGCGTTGGCAAGGTCGGCGCTCTGTGGCTCGGAATTTCCCTGTCGAAACCGTTGCTGCTCCTGCTCATGGGTGCAGTGTTCAGCTACATCGCCTCACGTCCGGCCTTCGTCGGAGAGGGTGTAGACGATGGCATGGTGAACGCGACGTCGGTGTTCCTCGCCGCGGCCGCGATGTGCGTTTTGGCCTTCGCCCTGCCGCTGCTTTACAAGTACGTCCCGATCCTGCCGTCATCCTCAACCAGCCTGGGTGAGAGCCGCCAGTCCATCGCCGGGCCAGCTATGGTCGCCGGGGCAGGCGCGGCAATCTCCTCAGCCATCAGGCAGCGCAGGACCGCCCAAGTACAGTCCGGCACCACCGGGCGGCCCCATGGCGGTGCGCCGGCCACGAGCGGCCCCTCTTCGATGGCAACGCAATCGGAGGGCCAAGGCAGTTCACGACTGGGATCGAACGGTTCCGGAATCTCGGGACGCCGCAGCGCAGCGTCCAGGGTTCCCAACGAGCCGGGTTCTCCCTCGGGACTGGATCGTCAAAGCCGTCAGACACAAGCGCAGGGACAGCCGGAAACCCGCACGATCGGAGAGCTGCAGAGAGCCGACCGCGCCGGAACCGGCGGCGCAAAAGCGGCACAAGCTCTGAAGACCGGGGCTGGGGCAGTGGGTCGGGGATCGGTGAAGGTCGCAGCCGGTGGCGCGACGGCGTTCCTGCTCGCGGGCCGGGAAGCGGCGCGTCAGGCCTCCATGCGCGGCCAGCGCTCTGCCCGTTCGATGGCGCCGGATACCGACCACATCAGTGGCCGGTAAGAGAAGTACACAAGGAGTAGGTAGTCATGGGAAGAATGGTTGTTGTCGGCGGTGAGGTCCAGAGCCGCGGCCTGTTCGGAGGAAACCGCACGGCACCGGAATGGATCGGCCTGGCCGCTGCCATCGGTACCGCGCTGCTGATCGTCCTGGCCGGCGGTAGCCAGATCGTCGCCTTGATCCTCGCCGCGGTGTTGGTCCTGGCAGGGGTCATCCTGACCACGCCCAACAAGTTCTCCGGCCACCGATCCCTGGGTGCTCTCTTCGTGGAGGTCCGGCATAAGAAGGTCCGCGCCAAGAACAAGTCCTTGGTCTACGTTCCGGTCAAGGACCGCCCGCAGACGCGGATGATCAAAGCCGGGAAGAAGGACCGTGACCGCGCCGATGAGAACGGCATGATCGAAGTCCCGGTCCGGCACAAGGACAACGCGCCGTTGATGGTGGGCACCGTCCGCCACTTCGCCATCGACACTCCGGAGGGGCCGCTGGTCATCTTCCGGCATCAGGGCAGGGTCAAGAAGTCCTACTACACGGCCACGATGGAGGTCATGGGTTCATCCTCTGGTATCCGGGAGGAATATCGGAAGGAATCAGGTCATGTCGCTCGTGGCCAGTACCTCGCCCGGTTGGCACGCCGTCAATCGCTCGTGACCCATGTCCAGACGCTGGCCCGGGCAGTGCCGATGGACTCGGTCGACCATCTGCTGTGGGTCAAAAAGCGGGTCGCGCAGAACGTTCCGCGGATCCTGTTGGAGTCCTATGGTGACCTGTGCGAGACGACCCGTTCACGCTCCGAACAGCACCGCACCTATGAGACGTTCCGGATCCCCGGCTGCGCTGCGCTGTACCGCCGAGCGGAAGCGTACGGGTCAGGGGACGAAGGAATTGGTCAGGCGATCTATCAGGAAATCCGCTCTGCCATGGCCCAGGCGTCCATGATGGGTTCGATCACCAACTCCCGGCCCCTTGGCCCTCAGGCCATGGCCGCACTGTTGCGTCACTTGCAGGACCCGGATTTCGACATCGACGACTACGACGGTGCCAACCTGATGGACTGCTGGCAGCACCTGGACGGCGCTGCGTCCCCGATCGCGCTGGTGGTCAATGACCACTGGCACATCCGTACCGGCTACGTGCCGGCCCCGGCTTTCAGCCCGGCTCCCATCCCGGTCGAGGCCCTGGAGGCCATCATTAGCGGTATCCAGCCCGCGGTCGTGCACTCGGTGTCCATGGTGATGGAACTGGAAGATGCGCGCAGTGCCCGGTCCAAGGCCCGCTCGGATGCCGCGATGGACAGAGCTACGGGGAACAAGGTGGCCAAGTCCGGTGTCGTGACCGATGGCACCGAGGAAGTGTTGATGGGTGCCTCCCACCAACGGCTCCTGGATCTGAGGCCCGGCTCCGGCCACCATGGCGCGGCCTATGGGCTGTATATCTCCTTCGCGGTGGAGGACGCGAACGAGATCCTGTCCACCACCGACATTGTTGAGGCAGCTGCTTCCGATGCCGGTATCGAGTTCATTGACTGGTTGGACCACCGCAACGACCTTGCCCTGATCACCACCATGCCGTTCACGAGGGGAATCCGATGAGCACCACGAACGATGTCAAGCGGTTGAGCCTGCCTTGGGCTCTGGCCGGCAAATCCAAGCGGACGCTCATGGCCCATGCCCGCGCCGGGAAGCTGGAGCTCGAAGCAGCTGCAGCCGGTACGGCAGCCGAAGGTTTGCGGCGCAAGAAGCCGTTGAGTAAGTCGGCGGTGAAGAAGGCTGAGAAGAAAGAAGCCAAGGAGCGTGAGCTGGTTGAGGCCAAAGCGAACGCCAAGACACGTTGGCATCACGAACGTAAGTGGGCTTTCGCGTCGAAGCTGGGATTCTATGACCCGGCTGCGCCGGGTGTTGCGTCTTCCACCCGGCAGATGGAGTTTTCGCATATGGCGATTGCCTCCCCGCCGACCTCGCACCGCGGCCTGGTCTTCGGAGTTGATGCCGGGTCGGGCTGGATGATTGTCCATGACCCGTTCACCGCCTACGGTGACACCCTCGAATCCCCGAACGTTTGCTACATCGGGGACCTCGGGCAGGGGAAGTCCTCGGCCATGAAGACCTGGGGCGTGCTGCGTCAGCTGATCCTCGGCCGACGCGTCGTGGTGATCGATAAGAAGTACCAGAAGGACGTCGGTGGTGGCGAGTACACCCCGCTCGCCCGCAGGCTCGGTGTCGCTCCGGTCCGGTTCAGCATCGGTGGCGGTGGGTCCCGCATCAACATCCTCGATCCCCGTATCGCTGCACGCCTGAACGAGGACACCCACGACAGCGCCGAAGCGTTCCGCACCCCGGCCGGCCAGTCCATGCTGGTCCGAGCTGTCATGGAAGAAGCCCTCCGCCGGCCCATGACGCCCAAAGAAGGCAAAGCAGTCCGCATGGCACACCGGCAGGCGTTGACCGATGCGAAGAAGGCCGGGGAGGTCGCACACATCGGGCACGTCCTCAAAGCCCTCTACGCGCCCAATGAAGACGCCGCCAGGGCGACGAACCTGACGGTAGAGGAACTGCGCGAGTGGGGTCAGGATCCGGCTTTTGAGCTTGAACGCATGATCGAGGACGATCTGGCGGGCCTGATCGATGGGGAGACCAGTTCTGATATCCAGCTCAACGCCGGGCTGACGGTCTTCGACGTGTCGCTGCTTCCCGAGGACGGCCCGGCGTTGCCGATCGTCATGACGATCATCAACACCTGGCTGGCGAACACCCTGTACCGGCAGGAAGAAGCAGTCCCGACGGTGCTGCTGATTGAAGAAGCCTGGCACACCGTCCAGGGGTCAGTGGCCACGGTGACCCGCCGCAACACCAAGCTCTCCCGTGCCCTGTCCTTGTCCTGCCAGTTCGCGTTCCACCACATCTCCGACATCCCGGCCGACAGTCCGGCGATCTCCATGCTCAAGGAATGCGGAACGGTCCTGTTGTACAAGCAGCAAAAAATGGCCGACGCACTGGCCTGCGAAGAGATGTTCACCCTCCCGGTCGGTACGGCTGAGGTCATCACGAAGCTGGTCAAGGGCACGTGCCTGTTCAAAATCGACCAGTACGATCCCTTCGAAGCCATCCACGTCCGCAGCCCCCTGGAAGTCGAACTAACCGACACAGACGGTGCCATGAAGTCCACCTCCACGATCGCGTTCACCGAAGAATCCAGCACCGACAACGCCATGGAGGTCATCCCGGCATGAGCAAGCAAACCTCAACAGACACCCTGATGAAATTGGGCCTCGCCGGTGTCGTTCCCGGCCTGGCGGCCATCGCTTGGGTCTCGGCATTCCTCGGTGAGTTCCTGACACCGACGGGGATGCCGTGGACGAACTTCTCGGAGTTGGTGGCCCGTTTCAAGGCGGGCACCTTCGCTTGGCCAGGAGCCGCGACGTGGATCGGGATCGTCCTGGCGATCGGTGCCCTCTTTGGTGCGGCGCGGCTCGCTGCCGGCCGTGGTGGCAAGGGCAGTGCAGCGCAGCGCGAGCTGGGCGGCCGGCTCGCAACCGGAGCCAAGCTCGCCCCTCTGATGGAAAAAGAGCGGAAGAAGGATGCCGCACAGTTGCACCCGAAAGCCGTGAGTCTGCCTCCTGGACAAGTATTGGGCCAGACTGCTGCCGGGAAGCCCGCCGTTCTCTATCAGGGCTGGCGGGATCTGGGCGTCTGCATCATGGGCCCTGGATCCGGTAAGACGTCCTGCTTCGTGGTTCCCCGCCTGGCAGCAGCTCCCGGCGCTGCATTGATGACCTCGAACAAAGTTGATGGCGTTGCGCAGGTCATCGCTGCCCGCCATCAACTGGGAACGGTGTGGTGCTGGGACACCGGCAAGATTTACCGGCAGTCCGACGAGCCGGACTTCATTTTCAGTCCTCTGTGGGAAGTGAAGGGCACCGAGGATGCTATGCGCTTGGCTTCGTGGATTATCACAGCTTCTTTGAAGAACAACCCGCGGACCGAGAGCGAAGCGGCCGAGGACGCCCAGTTCGGCCCCGCCGGTGAGTCGTGCCTGGCTTGGACGCTGCTGGCTGCAGCCCTGACCGGGAAAGCCTTGGGAGATGTTCACGAATGGATCTCCAAAGGATCGTTCGAGAAGGTCAGCAACATCCTTGCGGACCAATACCTCCGCCCTGCTGCGGAGATGAGGGGCTTCGACAAGTGGCCCGACCGTACACGCGGGTCCTTGGTGGCCACCACGCAACGCATGTGCCGCGACCTGGTGCACGACGCGATTCTGGCGTGGACCACTCCCACCCCGGGCATCAGGAACTTCGACCCAGCCAAGTTCATGGAGGGCCGCCAGACCATGATCCTGCTGTCCGAGCGTGGCCCCGGCGGTGCAGGTGCCGTTCTCACGGCGATGATCAAGGCCATCTGTAACGCCGCCGTCCGCGAAACCCCCGGCGAAGCACGGTTGACCATCCCCTTGGTCGGTGAGCTGGACGAAGTGGCCAACATCGTTCCCTGGCCTACGCTGCCCCAGGACTTCAGCCACTACGGCTCCCGCGGTCTCTGCTTCACCCTTTACCTGCAGGGCTGGTCCCAAGGCTGCGGCGAATGGGGAACCAAAGGCATGCAGACGCTGTGGCAAATGTCCGGCACCCGGTTCGTGGGCAGCAACGAGGAAACCGATTGGACTGAAGGCCTGTCCAAGGCGATCGGTACCTACCAACGCAAGGAGCAGGGATCCGACCGGAAGGAGCGCCTGCCGAAGGTCAGTGTGCAGGATTTCGCCGATCTGCCAAAGTTCTCCGGGATCCTCAGCAGCAGCGATGCCCCGGCCACTTTGCTGCGGCTCACCCCCTGGCACAAGAACAAGGAACTGAGCAAGACCATTGAAGCCGGCATGGCGGCCGCGACCGCCTTAGCGAAGGGCGAACCCCAGCCGGTCACGGATGCCGTTCCCGAAAAGCAGGTCGCAGCATGAGCGAAGCAACCGGTGAAACCCCTGAGCTGAGCGAGCAGGAGCTCATCGATAACTTCGTGGACTGGGTTGAAGCCTTCATCCATGACATCGAAGCCGTTACTGATGACGAGAACACCCGGTACTGGTGCCCGCAGTGGTGGGACCACCCCGAAGCGGTCACAAGGTTCCGCGCCCTGTACGAGGAGTACGTCCGGGCAGAGGACGAAAACACCCTCTCCGGCTGGTTCGTCTACCACTGGGACGCCCACGCCAGGACGCTCTTCTCAGCCACCGGCCCGTTCGAGCTGTGCCGGGAAGGCCACCACTTCTTCAACCGCCAAGCCACCTACACTCCACGATTGGTCACGGAGGCTGTACCCAACGGTTGGGCACCATGACATGTAACCGGCCGACAGGGACGATAATCCGAAATTTGGTCGCCTTCTGACAAAAGGCTGCGGTCCCGGGCCCGAAACAGGAAAATGACACAAGACTCCCAATAGTGCCACAGGCTGTGGCACTATTGCCGATCGATAGGGTGGAGCCATGACGTCTTCAGAAATTGACCTCCCTACAGGCTACGACCAGCTGCTGGAGTCCCTGAAGAATCGGGTCCTCGGCGCCAGAACCCAGGCGCAGCGGACCGTCAACACCCTTTTGATCGAGCTCTACTGGTCTCTGGGTACTGACATCCTTGCCCGGCAGGAAGCACAGGGCTGGGGGAGTGGCGTCCTGAACCGGCTTGCCACCGACCTCCGGACGGCCTTTCCCGATATGAAGGGGCTCTCCGCCCGGAACCTGCAGTACATGACAGCAATGGTGCGTGCCTGGGACAGCGGAGCAAATGTGCCACAAGCTGTTCTCGGTACCGCAGAATCACTGGCAAGTGCTGGCTTGTTGCGCCGATAAAGGACATGCGGCAGTCGTTCCCGGAACCTCTGGCATTCGTCACATACCGTGGGTTTATGCCTTTCCGCCGTCAGGCCATCAGGACACCAGGCATGGGTTGCTACTACTGCGTTGTAGATGAGGACTACGAGCAGCACGAGCTGGCGAGCCTATGGCTGGAGTCTCGGTTCTTCTCAGGCGCACATTCCGAGTCCACAAGTGCTCAGTACGCGAGTTCGATTTCTCTATTTTTAGGCTGGGCTGAACGGACCCGGCGGACCGAAGTAGAGGCGGCAGCGGATTTGCACCTGTTCGTAGCGTTTCTTGCCACGACACCCGTCCAGCGTTGCGGGCAGCAGCCCCGTGCGGCGTCAAGGATCAATCGCATTCTGGTTGCCGTGCGGGAGTTTTATCGGTGGGCGATAGCCGAACATGAAATTCCCACAGTCGTGCTGGGTCATCTCTTTGAAGCCGCCGACCCGGAAGCCCGGCGCTGGGTCAGTCCGAGAGTGCGGCACCGGCGTCGCGAGCCGCGGCGGACGGAATCTCCCGATGCCGCAGCTGCCACCGAAGTAATCTCGCTAATGCGGCAGATGTCGACCGCCCGGGACCGGTTTATGGTCCTTGCACTTGCCGTTACGGGGTTGCGCATAGGACAGTTCTTGGGGTTGAGGCGTCAAGACGTGCATTTGGTTCCGGACGCCTCATTTTTGGGCTTGGCCGATCCCGCCACGAACGTGCTTTGCCGGATTCCCGGAGAGCACCTTCACGTGGTGCGGCGGTCCAATCCGAACGGTGCCTGGTCCAAGAGTCGGTTCGACTTCTCCGTGCCGGTCCCGGTGGGACTGCTTCCGCTTTATGACGACTTCGCGGCTGAGCGTCAGACTTGCCGGGAAGCCGATAGCAACGACATGCTCGTCGTGGCCCTCGCTGGCGACACCCGCGGGAGAGCGATCACGGCCCGCAACGCCAATAAACTTTTCGAGCGAGCATCAGCGCGAGCCGGAATGAGGCACATTCATCCCCACATGCTCCGGCATTTCACGGCTTCGGCTCATCTTGCCCACGGCACAAGCCGTGATGAACTGCAGGTACTGCTGGGCTGGAGCAGCATACGGTCAGCGGAGCCCTACATTCATGTTTCTAACAAGGCTAAACGCGCAGCCGTGGAACGCGTGGCCGCCAACCTGGCAGAGAGCCAATGATGGCGCTTCACCTGGTCCGGGCGGACGACCGAGACATTGACGACAGTTTTGCCGCGTCGCTCCTTCGCCAGTGGGATCACGACAGGTGGGATCTGAGGCCGCTGGGTTACAAGGTCCCTACGTGGGCCAGATTCGCCGGCCGGCGTGACTCCAACGGATTGGGCGCTACACACATCAGCCAACCATGGCTGGGAGCCATCGCCCGGGAATGGGTCTTTAGAGGCTCGCTCCGACAGCTCAGCGGCAGCTACATGGACGATGTCGTCATGGGGCTGGCCCTGCTGTCTTCGTCTCTGCGGGACCGCTCGGACAGGGGCGATGACTGCCTCAGGTTGAAACGCGCCGACATCAGCGCCTTCGTCATACGCGTCGGACGGCTCCGGAAAGCGGGCACGATCTCTGATAAGGGCGCGGCGCGAATCACCCGGTTGGTCTCGATGGTGCTCGATGAAGTCCACTCCGGGTCCATACGTCAGGTTCGCGGGTTCCCGGTGTCATTGCCACCTGAGTTCGCCCTCAGAAAGTCCGATCTGCCAAGAGCGCGGCCGGACTCCCCAGACCGGGCGAGCCATGCTCTCCCGCATACGGTCGTGCGTCAATTGCTTTCGGACAGTTCGCTGAAACAGCTGGCCTCCGTCGGTGGGCCTACCGCGGTCAACTACGTCAGGATCGGACTTGGAACTGGTCGGCGACCCGGCGAACTGCTGAGCCTAAGGGCCTCCAATTGCTTGAACTACAACCTGCACCACGACAGCACAGGGGGACACGGCCAACATGCCGTACTCATTCACGACATGCCCAAGGTCGGAATTATCGGGTATCGACTGCCGATCGACGCTCTGACTGCATCCGCCATATCTGAGCAGCAGAACTGGGTGCGGCAAACATTCCCTCAAACCATCCAGGATCAGCTCCCGCTATTTCCCTCGATTCATAACAATCCGGACGGACGGACTCCGATCAACGCGAACCAACTCGGAGTAATCCTAAGGAAGTGGCTGGACCGGTTGCCGGAACTGCTGGCGCCGGGAACTGATCAGGACGGCAGGGCCAAACCTGACCAGCCCGCACAGCCAGGTCGAGCACGCGCCTTCCCGAAGAATCGGATCTATCTTTATGCCTTCCGCCATAGCTGGGCCCAAAACCACGCCGACGCTGGAACGCCGCTCGAGGTGCTTCAAGACCTCATGGGCCACGCGAACCCAAGAACGACGCAGATCTACTACCGGATCACCAGCGCGCGACGTCACGAAGCGGTCTCCCGCCTGGCCCGCTTGCGTGTGGACAACCTCGGTCAGTTCGTGGAGGCCGGCACCGCGGCAGGAAGCCGTGAGGAATCCAACCGGGCCATCATCGGTGCTACCGCCGTTCCCTTTGGCCAGTGCGTTGAGCCGGCCAACGTTCAGTCCGGCGGACACAGCTGCCCTTATCGGATGCGATGTCTAGGGTGCTCCCATTTCCGAACGGATCCCTCATACCTCCCGGACCTCCGCGAATACCTCACGCAATTACTCGTCAGCCGCGAACGGCTCAACACCGAAACCGGAATCCTCGAGTCATGGGCAGTCGAGTCTGCGACGCCGCGGCCAGAAGAAATCGAACGAGTGCGCGATCTCATCCGACGATGCGAAGAATCCCTTGCGACCCTTATGCCCGCCGAACGCGAGGAAATCGATGGCTATATCTCCCAACTGCGAAGGAGCCGAGGTTCCATGGGCAAGGCAGTGCCACTAACCCTTTCCAAGACCGTTCGCGTCAGCGACCCGGACTTCGCGCCCGCCGGGCCGGAAGCCAATGCCCTGCGAGCTGGACGGGCTGCAGGAGCTACCGTCCGGTGAACACGAGAACGGCCGCGATGCGCGCGACTCGCCGCGCGACAAGCTCCACCAAACACCAGAGCGTCCGAACAACGATCGAACGATCCGTGGCACGTGCTGAGTCAACCTCGGCCGCGGGCATCGCACGAGCTGCAGGCGTCTCGGAAACCTTTCTCTACCGCCACGAAAAGCAGGACTGCGACCTCTGTCAGACAGTATTTGGAAGCGGACCTCTGACGTTTTACCGACTGGCCACGGAACGCACCATCATCGGGCGCGACCAGGAAAATGCTCGTGAAGCCAGCACGACAACGCTCTCCCTCAAGTCAGACCTCGCCAACAGCTTGGCAACCAACCGGCGACTCCGCGAACAGATCCGCAAACTCGAACGAAAACTATCAACCGTCCTCGGTTACCAGGCGGAAGCGAACGTCGGAATAGACACCACTCTCACAAGCAACACGACCGACGAATCGGAGATGACGGCGCTCCAGGAACGGATACGTGAACTCGAAGCCTCGCTCAATGAACGCGACGAACAACTTGAGGCCGTCAGGAGAGTCAACAGCGACCTTTTCAAACAACTCAACGGAGCGCGCCATGACCAAGCCTGAACACCGCTTCATCCTCACCGATGAAAACCTCATCAAAGTAAACGATGCCGCCCAGGTTCTTGCAGAGCTCGATGCAGCGCGCCCGGAGGAGATGACAGAAATCTTCTACGCGGCCCACTACTGGGACCTCTTGGAATCCCTCCGCGACGTGCTGGAAATGCTCGACCTTGGACAAACGACGGAACACCGCGACGGCTCGAAAAAGCCATAACCGACTTAAGCTACCGCCAATCCGAAATCGTTCATCGATCGCCAGACCACTTGCGCACGTCCCGGACGCATAATCCCAAGGCTCCGAGCCAAACCGGTACCGAGAACAAGCCGTGGCACATTTGCCGTGGGGGCACATCCGCACCATCCTCGACAAAGCCACCACCGCCGAAGAACGCAACTGGTACGCCGCCGCGGCTGTGCAATATGGCTGGTCGAGGAACGTCCTGCTGAACATGATGATGAACCGCTCGATGGAGCGCACCGGCACCGCGCCCTCGAACTTCACCCGCCAACTCGCGTCACCGGACTCGGAACTGGCCCAACAAATGGCCAAAGACCCGTACAACTTCGAATTCCTCGGCCTCTCCGGTGAGATCGCCGAACGCGAACTCGAAAATGCACTCACGAACCGGATCACCGAAACCCTCCAGGAGCTTGGGCCCGGGTTCTCTTTCGTCGGCCGGCAAGTACACTTCGACGTCGACGGCGACGACTACTACGTCGATCTGCTGTTCTTCCACATCGAGCAGCTCCGGTACGTCGTTATCGAACTTAAGACGGGACGCTTCCGCCCGGAATATGCAGGCAAGCTCAATTTCTATGTCGCCTTGGTCGACGATGTACTCAGACGCGAATATCACAATGAGACCGTCGGTATCCTGATCTGCGGTACCAAGAACGACCGCAGCGTCCGTTACAGCCTCGGCCGCTCCACCTCACCCATGGCAGTAGCCGCCTACACTTACGACAAACTCCCCGCAGCGGAGCAAGAGGCTCTGCCAAACGAGGGGCACCTCGTCGCAGCCCTCGACTGGGCAGAGCCCGAAGACAAGACCAGCAACTCCGAATAGTTGCTAGGAAGCACATTTTCCAAGGAACTCGGGACAGTTGAGTCCATGTGTGGCTTGCAGCGGTCACCGTCCGCGGCCGATGGCGTGTCAATGCACTGGGGGCCCCGCTAGCAATTGTCTTTCTGTCTCCCGCTTTGACTACCGAAGCCCCGGCTGTCTGACGAGGAAGGAGCCGCTGAGAGCTGGATCAGCTTCTGACGAAGTGATGTTAGGTCTACAGGCTTTCTGCCTGTGGCCCTGTTTAAGCCGAACCTAATGTATCTGATCTCTCAAAATCAGCTCGTTTCTTCTCGCGCTGGCTCCTAAGCTCCTCAGATTTCTTGCGGTTCTCACCTATGAGCCGCTTCTTCTCACCTTCCCACCACACGTCGTAGTCCGCCTCCCAGGCCAGTCTTTCCACCAAATATGCATCGAAGCTCTTCTTGAAGGAATCCCATCCTTCTAAGGGGATATCTTCGGTTTCAAGGTCCTTGACGTGGTTCACGAGCATCTCATCTAGCCAACGCGTACCAGCGAACGAGCGACGTGGCAGCCTAAAATCAGCCTCAACTTCCACTTCTAAACGATCATCTGCCGTCAAAAGCTCGCTGAGCCGATCAACGCCCGTCGCCAGAGAGCCATTACTCAACCAAGCTTTCTGTGCCACGATCTGGCCAACCAAGTGGTTAAGCGTCGTGCGAAAAGCGTCGTCTATCTGCGGGTAGCCTACGACCTTGTCGTACACGCCGTCCCAGGCAGCCAGCCGAACAAGCCTGTTCAGACGGAGGATCTCTTGGGCAGCCTCGTGAGAAAGGCTCGCCTCCCGCCTTTTCTCGGCTTGATGCCTATCTGCCTGCCAGAAGAAGTATGCGGCAAGGACTGCAACCATCCCCCCGGCCGCTGTTCCTGCTGCAGAACTCCAATAAGTAGCGTCTGAGTTCGTGGATGCGCCGTATACCCCCCCAGACGCCACGATGATCAGAGTGACCACCAGGCTTATGGATACACCCATCCAACTGAATTCGTTCTTCTGTTTGCGTTGAGAGGGCCGCTTAGTAGTCACGTTTGATGACCCTACACTTAGGAACGCATGGAACCGTCGACTTTCTTCGCCGATATGAACCCATATGTCGCGCTGCCGTCAGGGGCGGGTCATGGTGTCAGGTTGCGTTCTTAGAGTTCCTTGAGTAGCTGTCAGTGAAAGAGGATTCGGACCCTATTCTGATGGCCCTTTGGCCACGTGCCTGACGTCAGGTTGGGGCGTACCTAGATTGACTTGAGAAGAGACAGTCTGATCGGCCTTCGGTGTGGAGTTTGCCGATATATGGCGGTGTTTTTTGATCGGTAAGTGTCGTTAGTTGCCTATCACGAGGACGCTGGCGGCTGCTTCTATGACGTCGTCTGTGATGGTTTCGAGTTGGTTGATTTTCAGGACGCGGGTGATCTGGGGGAAGAGTCGCTCGAGGAGTCTGAAGTTGCCGCGTGTTATTCGTTCTATTGCTGCGATGGCTTGGGCATCGGTGAAGTCTTCGGGGTCCAGTGTCTTTCCGAGGCGTTTCCAGTGGCGGTCCAAGACGAAGAGGAGTTCTTCGCGTCCGAGGGCCCTGTAGCGGTGGGAGAAGCCAAGGCGGCTGTAGAGCTGGGGGTAGTGGCGAAAGCGTTGGTCAATTCCCGGCATGCCGATAAGGATGATCGCGATGTGGGTGCGGTCGTGTTTGTCTCTGAGCAGTTCAAGGACGGTCGGGGTGAGCCGTTCGGCTTCGTCGATGATCAGCAGTTCGACCCATTTGTTGGTGTTGCCAGCAAGAACTCCGGTGACCTTTCCGATGAGGCGCTGGTGTTCATCTGCGCAGATGCCGATCCTGATCTGTAGGTGGTCGATGTCGTGCATGAGGTCTTTGGATCGGGGGAGCACTTCGGGTGTGTAGAAGACCGTGCGGGAGCGATTGGCAAGGGCGTAGTGTTTGGCGTCGTGGTCGCCGCGCCGACCCCATTCTGTGACGTACGGCTCCAGCGTGTCCCAGTTAGCGTATCGGCGCGCCGACTGGGTCTTGCCCACTCCGGCCTCGCCATGGCAGATCCCGATGGTTTGCTCTTTGCGTACGGCGTTGGCAAATTCCGTGAACCGCCTGTGCTCCTTGGTAACAATGAAGTCCTTGTTCATGATCAGTCCTCTTCATAGGTGCGAAGCCGGCGTCTGGTTGGTGTTGGTGCGGTTTGTCGTGGTTCCTCGCGGGTTGCGTGAGTGGGTATGCGTTCGTTGATACTCCGTCGCAGCTCGCGCCGGCGGGCTCTGCGGGCAGATTCAATGTCGCGGAGGCTGAGCCTGAGGTTGGGATGGTTTTCGTCGATGGCGACGCAGATGAAGGTGTCGTGGTCGTAGACGCGGATTTCGGAGATGTCTCTGGGGTCGTAGCGGATCGTAACCGTGTGTCCGACGAAGGGTGCCAGAGTCGGAGCGAGGTAGCGCTGGCCCTGGAAGTGGATTCCGTCGCGCTGGACCTTACGGTGTTTCGGTACCGTGAGCAGGAGCCCGTCGAGGGCTTCGAGGCTGTCGGGCATACGTGGTAACCAGCCGTCTGCGACCCAGCTGTCCCTCGGAGAACGACCGAGTTCCTGGTGGGGTCGTTCGTTGTAGGTGGCGATGAAGGACCCAATGGCCCGGTCAAGGGCGGCAAGATCAAGCGCTGGTTGGGGGTTCCGGCTTCCATGCCCGAGATGCCCTGGGAGTGAGGCGAGGAGTTCGGTGTTTACGGTGCCGAAGAAGCGTTCAATCTTTCCACGTCCTTGGGGTCGGCCAATCGTTGAGTAGATAAGGCGGATATGAAGCTCGATCGCCGTGCGTTCAAGGTGGTGGCTGGTGAAATCAGAGCCATGGTCGACGTGCAGAACGTCAGGAATGCCGCACATCGCCCAGGTCGCGTCGCTCTTTCGCCAAATGGCCTGTCGGAGGGCGAGGGCTGTGTTCATGGCCGATGGTGCGCCGGTGAACACCATGTACCCGCACAAGGCTCTGGAATGATCGTCCATCACGGTTGTTAGCCATGGCCGGTCCGGCTTCCCGTTCGCTCCGGTGATGAGGATGTCGAGTTCGGTGTGGTCGGCTTGCCAGATCTGGTTAGGCCGGTCGGCACGGCGACGGAAGACGAGTTCGTGCCGGTCTCGATAAGAGGCAGGACCTTCGAGGGCGAGGGTTACCAGGGCCGGATCGAGCGCTTGGACGATCTCACGCACTGTAGCGTAGCTGGGCGCGTGAAAGCCCTTTTGGCCTGCTTCAGAAACAGTCAAGCGGTGCAAAGTGGCAAGACTCGGTCGGGGCTTCGTCAGGGCAAGTCTTTCGATGACCGCCACAGCATCGGCGTCGGTGTGCCGCTTGCCTGTATCGGAGCGCGTATTCCGGTCCAGTGCCTGGAGGCCGCCAGCCTTGTAAAGCTGGTGCCAGCGTTGAAGCGTCCGGGCACTGATCCCCGTGTCCCGGGCGAGAATGGCGAGTGGAACCTGGTCCTCGACGTGAAGTCGGAGGATCTTCCAGCGTTCATCGCCGTTCACCGTGAGCCTACGTGCCGGTACTCTTACGGGCGGCCAGGGCCTGCTGATGCCGGTACAAGGTCGCCCGGCTCCAGCCCACCAGACGCGCCGCGTCCTCGGCCGTGCGCCCCTTGGCCCTCGCATCCTGGACGACGGCGAGTTTGTCCGCAATAACCATCGGATCGGAGGCTGGTCTACCGAAACGCGTGCCGTTCTGTCTTGCAGCCAGGATGCCGGCGTTGACCCGCTCAACGATCAGCTCACGTTCGTACTCGGCAAGGGTGGCCAGCATATTCAGCATCAACCGACCCGTCGAAGTCGCCGGATCGATTCCATCAGAAATGGATCGCACCTGGATCCCACGTTCCCGGAGCAGGTTAACCGTGTTGAGGACATCAATCAGCGACCGGCCCAGCCGGTCCACCCGCCACACCACGACAGTATCGCCTTCTTCTGCATAGGCGAGCAGTTTCTTCATCCCGGGCCGCTCGGCGGCGGCCTTGCTCCCGGATGTGACATCGGCGAAGACATCGCGCTTCTGGACTCCCGCGGCGACCAATGCATCGAGTTGCAGCTGAGCATCCTGACTCGAAGTGCTCACGCGCGTATACCCAAGATGCCTCACCCGGCCATTGTGCCTCAGAAAGTCAGTGAAAGCACTCGGCTAAGACGGTTTTCATCGAGACGACTTTCCAAGACATGAACCGGATAGAAACGGCGCGGCGATCTACTGACAATTTCGACGGGAGACTGGTGTCTCGAAAACCTGTTGTATTTCCAGACAATCCTCTAAGGAACCTCGTCTCTGTTCCCTTTTGAGAGCCTGAGGCGCTTTCTGTGTGTCTTGCTTCAGGGACGCCGGATTATTTTGCTTGGGTTGTGGTGCCCAGATTCTGTAGCCTTCCTGTGCCTCGTAGAGTGTTCGCGGATTGCGGTGGTCAGCAGCAAGCCAGATGATCGAAGAGTCTGGCATGGCGTCATCGACGAGACCGGATCTGACGCATTTGCCGTCCATTTTCACTTCGACTTCCGCGCCGATGAGGGCGGCCCAGTCGCTTTGCAGTGCGGTTTTCAAGGTATTGTTCCTGCTTAATCAAGGAGACTGCTCGCGCCGCTGAAATCACGATGGGCAATCCGGCGCGGCGGTTCTGCGTCGAAGGACATAGGTCGGTTTCTCAACTGGTTGCTTGGCCGGCCGGCTTTCGCCTGTCGGGTTGCAGATGGTTCCTTTGTTTTCAGGTCGTTGGGCTTTCCTTTTGCGCACAAGCTCCCTGCTTTTCACGGTGCTTCCTTCGGCAGATGTGGGCCGGTATGAACATCGGGGATGGATCCGAAGACGTTTCCCGCTGGCGATAGGGCTGACCGTCCTCAGGCCCAGTCGATGCTGTGTATGAGTGTCCACAGTGTCTGGGTGCCGTCCAGTGCCGGCATCAGTTCTCCCTTCCGTATGCAACGGAGTGGACGAATGGCAGTGCGCGGACGATGAGTGTGCGGCAGGTTATTAGCCATTGATGATTTGGGGGACGCCCAGGTGTTTGAGGCCTTCGAGGCCGAATTCGAGGCCGTAGCCGGATTGTTTGGCGCCGCCGAAGGGGATGCGGGGGTCTACGGCGCCGTGTTTGTTGATCCAGACGGTGCCAGCCTGGATGCGGGAGGCGACCTCACGGGCGGCCGTGGGGTCGGAGGACCATACGGAGGCGCCGAGGGCCACGTCCAGGCCGTTGGCATTCTCGATCGCTTCGTCGATTGTGCTGTAGCGGATGATCGGCAAGGCGGGACCGAACTGCTCTTCTGCAACCAGGGGGTTGCTGTTGTCGATGTCCGCCACCAGGGTGGTGGGGTAGAAGTAGCCGGGCTGGCTGGAGTCCGGGTCACCGCCTATGAGCACCCGGGCGCCGGCGTCCTTCGCTGCCTGCACGAGGTTGGCGACGATATCGTACTGCGCCTTGTTCTGCAGGGGGCCTAGGACATTGTTTTCGTCCAGCCCGTCGCCCATTGGCATGGCCTTGGCCACGACGGTGAGTTCCTCGCAAACGGCGTCGTAGATGTCCTCGTGGACGTAGAGGCGCTTCAGCGCGGCGCAGGTCTGGCCGGTATTGATGAACGCACCCCAGAACAGGTCCTGGGCGATGGCCTTGGGATCGGCGTCGGGCAGGACGATGCCGGCGTCGTTCCCGCCAAGCTCCAAGGTCAGGCGCTTGACCGTCTCCGCTGACGACCGGATGATCGCCTTGCCGGTCGCCGTGGAGCCGGTGAACATGATCTTGCCGATGGCCGGGTGCTCTGCGAGACGGGCGCCGACGTCGCGGCCCCCGGAGATGACCGTGAGCAGGCCCTCGGGGAGTTCCTCGTTGAGGACTTTGGCCAGCGCCAGGACGGACAGTGGCGTGTATTCGGAAGGTTTGACCACCACGGCGTTGCCCATCCGCAGCGCCGGGGCGATCTGCCAGATGGTGATCATCATCGGCCAGTTCCACGGACCAATCGCACCTACCACCCCGATGGGGCGGTAGTGCAGTTCCGCCCGGGTTTCACCGTCGTTGACCAACGTCTCCGGAATCACCGGCGTGGTAGCTGCCGCGCGCAACCAGGCAACGCACGCGCCGACCTCGAACCGAGCATTAGGACCGTTCAACGGCTTGCCCTGCTCACGCGAGAGCAGCTGGGCGAGTTCTTCGGCCGAGCGTTCAACCGCCGTCGCTGCCTTCAAAAGATAAGCCGAACGCGCCTCGTGACCCAGCGCAGCCCACGCAGGCTGCGCAGCAACCGCAGCGGTGACCGCCCCTTCCAGGTCTTCCACAGTGTGGACAGGTGCCCACCCGACAACACCACCAGTCGCCGGGTTCACAAGGGCCCGGCTCTCACCGGCGACAGGGGCAATAGACGCAAGCAGCGCATCAAAGGTTTCCATGGGTTACTCCACTTCGAGTTTTCTTTCAACGTATGGTTCTGCCCCGCCATAGGTCTTTGCGTCCCGGGCAGCATCCTTGCCGCGGAGGGAAGGCGCTGTGGTGGGGGGCAGAGGTAGGGGGCGGTGGGCGACAGGAAATGATTGTCGCCTCACCCGATAACGCGTGACGGAAAAGCTCTTACTGCTTCCGGCTTGCGGGCATCAGGAATTTCCATGGAGTGTCCTTCAAGGACAGCGGCATGGGAACTTCGATAACGGTGGGCCGCTTGGCTTCGATCGCTTCCTGAATGGCACTCTTCAGCTCCGCCGGCGTGTGGGCATGCAAGCCTAATGCGCCGAAGGATTCTGCGAAGGCGACGAAGTCCGGGTTGTGAAGTTCGGAGGCTGATTCCTTGCCATAGATACGCAGCTGGTCAGCCTTGACGTTGCCGAACGCAGCATTGTTGAACACCACCGTAATGACATTTAGTCCATGCTGCACTGCAGTGGCGAGCTCCTGCGCCCCGTACAGGAACCCACCGTCGCCGGTGACGGAGATGACGACCTTGTCCCGGTTTCCGGCTTGCACGCCGAGGGCCGTTGGGAAGCCGTAACCGAGGTTGCCTTGGTATCCGCAGGTGATGAAGCGCCGCGGTTCGAACATGTCGATGCCGAAGAAGGACGAGAACCCTATCTGGGAAACTTCCTCCACAAAGAACCCGTCGTAGGGCAGCGCTTCGCGGATGCTGCCCAGGTAGTCTGCGTGCGGAGTAAGCCCTGCTATCTCGTTCTTCTTGGCCGTTTTCACGGCCCCGAATTCCGTGTGCCGGGAAGCGCGGGTGGGGCTCTCTGCGAGGGCATCGAGCAGCGCAACTGTGCCGTCTCTGGAGTCAGCGGTAATGCCCAGGTCCGTTTCGAGCCGGTCATGTTGGGCCGGGTCGATGTCCAGGTTGATGTGCACAAGGTTTTCAGGCTTGTCCGGCCAGCGGAACCACATGAGCTCCTGCCTGGAACCAATACCGAGCAGGACATCGGTATTGTTCCAGCGCTCGAAGCCAGCCGCACAGGTGAAGCCCAGAGGGTGGCTGTCCGGCACGATCCCGCGGCCACCGCGGAAGGACACCACGGGGGCTTGCAGCTTTTCGGCCAAGGCCAGGACTTCGGGGGCCGCGTGCCGGGCGCCGCTGCCCACCATGATCATCGGGTTCTTGGCACCGGAGAGGATACGTGCAGCTTCCTGGATCACTTCCGGATCCAGTGCCGGTGTGGGCGCGAAGGCCGGCTGGTTTGCCGGCATCTGGGCGCGCTGGGTCAAGACGTCCCAGGGTACGGCGACGACAGCGGGCCCGGGCCGGCCGCTGCCGGCCTGGCGGAAGGCCTCATCGACGGTGGCCGGGACCAGTGCGGGGTCCAGGACGTTCTCGGCCCACTTGGCGAAGGACTTGACCGTACCGAGCTGGTCGGGCATCTCGTGCAGGTGGCCCATGCCGCGGCCCATGTAGTCGGTGGGAATCTCGCTGGTCAGACACACCGTGGGGGTGCTGGTCGACAGGGAGGTCAGGATCCCGGCGCCGGCGTTGAGGATACCGGGGCCAGGAACCACGCTGTAAACACCAGTTTTTCCGGTGGACTGGGCGTACCCCAGGGCCATGTAGGCGCAGGCCTGCTCGTGCCGGGCGCCGATGACCTCGATGGCGTCCTCCTGGTGGAGGGCGTCGAAGAGCTCGTAGCTTTGCACGCCGGGGATGCCGAAGAAGGTGTCCACGCCGTGGGCGCGCAAGCCGTCGATGACTGCCTGCCCCGCAGTGCGGGTGGTGATCTGGGCGGCGTCCTCGGGCACGTTGTCAGTGGTGCGGGTGTCGAGGATTTTGGAGGTCATTCCTATGCTTCCTTGGGTTCGAGGGTTTTGGTGGTGCGTCGGGTGACGGCGATGCCGCTAAGGGCGATCAGGACGGTGGCCGTGAACGTCAGCAGCAGTTGGGTGCGGGTTCCGGCGTCGAGCATGGCCACGATAATGATCAGGGCCAGCAGTCCCACAGCGGTGTAGGACAGGTACGGGAACAGTGGCATCCGGTAGGTCGTGGGAGCGGTGGACGGCGTTGTCGCACGGTCCCTGCGGCGGCGAAGTGTGATTTGGGAGGCTGCGATGGCGGCCCAGATGATGATGATGGTTGAACCCACGATGGACAGGAGGGTTTCCAGAACCTTGCCCGGGAAGATGGCTTCGAGCATGGCTGCGATGAATCCGAAGGCGACGGTCCAGAGCACGGCGGCGCGGGGGACGCGGTTGGTACCGGTCTTCCGTAGGCGGGCTGGAGCGTGCCCCCGCTGGGAGAGGGAGTGCAGCATCCGGGAGGCACCGTAGACGTTCGCGTTGAGCGCGCTGAGCAGTGCGAACACAGCTACCAGAGCCATCACGGTTCCGGCGGCCGGCATGCCTGCGACGTTCAGCAGTGCAGCAAACGGGCCTTCCGGCGCGTTGGCTGCCTCCGGGCTCAGGACCGCGACGATGATGAACACCGAGCCGACGTAAAAGACACAGATCCGCCACGCCACGGTGCGGATGGCCGTGGCGACGCTCTTTTCCGGGTTCTTGGTTTCCCCGGCGGCGATCGCGACGATTTCGGTGCCGCCGAAGGCGAAGATCACCATCAGCAGTCCGGCGCCAACCCCGGCAGCTCCCTTGGGAGCGAAATCGGTGAAGTTGGACAGGCCCGGGCTGGTCCCGTTCAGCACGCCCAGCAGCAGGAGCACCCCGACCAGGAGAAAGGCCAGGATAACGGCGACCTTAATGAATGCGAACCAGAACTCGAACTCGCCGTACTTGGACACCGCGAACATGTTCACCGCGGTCAGGGCGGCCATGAAGATGGCGGCGAGCAACCAGGTAGGCGGGATGGGTGTTCCTGCCGGGGCAGACTGCAGAACACCGGTCAGGATGGCCGCCGCGCCGACCGCTTCAGCGGCGACGACCACGGCCAGCTGGACCCAGTACAGCCAACCAACGGTGTAACCCGCCACGGGGCCGAACGCGGTCTCAGCATGCGTTGAGAACGCGCCGCCGGCAGGATTCGCGGCGGAGAGTTCACCGATCATCCACATGATCAAGATGACCAGGGCACCGGCGACGATGTACGAGATCAGGATGGCTGGCCCGGCGGCAGCGACGCCTTTGCCGCTGCCAAGGAACAGCCCTGCACCGATGGCGCCGCCCAGGCCCATCATGGTCAGCTGACGTGGTTTGAGGCCCCGGACTGTTCCGGTTGACGCGGCGATCGCTTCCGGGGAGCCGGTGGTGATGGGATTCATGGGTCTTCTCCTAGCTTTCTTGGGCAAGGGCTGAGGTGGTGGTGAAGTGATTGAAGGCGTCCCTGGCCGCGTGGATGGCCTGATCGTTCGCTTCGGGGGTGCCAACGCTGATCCTGATGCCGTCGCCGGGGTAGGCCCGGACGATGACGCCAGCGTGGGTGAAGATGTCTTCGATTTCCCGGGTCGTGGCACCGATGCGCAGCCAGACGAAATTGGCCTCGGAGGGGCAGACGTCCCAGCCGATCTCGACGAGTCCGCGCTGTAGTTTGTCCCGTTCGGTGACCAGCGAGGAGATGCGGGCTTCAATTTCTTCCTCAGCTGCTAGGCTGGCCAGCGCGGCTTTCTGGGCGAGGGCGGAGACGCCGAACGGGATGGCCACTGCGCGGAGCGCGGCCGAGACGTAGTCAGGGGCGATGGCGTAGCCGATTCGCAGCCCGGCAAGTCCGTAGGCCTTGGAGAATGTGTGCAGGATGACGACGTTCGGGTAGGCCCGGAAGAAATCAATGCCTTGGGCCGCTGCCGGGTCAACGTTGAAATGCACGTAGGCTTCATCGATAACGACCAGGACATCCTTCGGCACTGCTGCCATAAAGTCATGCAGCTCATCAGCGGTGACAGAAGTGCCGGTCGGGTTATTGGGGGTGCACACGAAGATGACCCGGGTGTGTTCATTGACGGCTGCTGCCATTGCCGGAAGGTCATGACGCTCGTCCTGGGTCAGGGGCACGTGGACTGCCTTCGCACCAGCCAGCGCGGTCAGGATTGGGTAAGCCTCGAAGGAGCGCCAGGCAAAGATGACCTCGTCGCCCTCGCCGGCGACGGCACGAATGATCTGCGAGGCGACCTCCACAGACCCGGCGCCAAAGCTGACCGAGGCGGGGGAAACACCCCAGCGCCGGGCCACCGCTTCGGTAATCGTCTCGCAGGCCATGTCCGGGTAGAGGTTGATGCCAGCCGCCGCCTCTGCGACCGATTCCCTGACCGAAGGCAGCGGCGGGTACGGGTTTTCATTCGAGGACAGCTTGTACTGAACAGTGCCGGCAACAGCTGCCGACGACTTCCCTGGCTTATAGGCAGGAAGGTCACGCAGGGCTGAGCGCAACGTCACTCGTTCCGCAGTCGATCCTTGGGGCAGAGCGTGTGTCATAGGGGTGATTTCCTTCGCTGAGCAATGTGGGGTGACTCACACATTCCCAGCTCGCAACACTCCTGACAACTGGTCAGGTAAAACCTATCTCTTATGTATAAATGTCCACCATGAAAGTTAGAATCTACTTACATTCTGTAAGCTCAACTGGTGAAAGGCGTCTTGACCATGAAAATCGATGAGCTGGACGTGAAGATCGTGGAACTCTTCTCCACGGACTCGGACATTGGGGTCCTGGCAGCATCCAGGCAACTCGCAGTAGCGCGGCCCACAGTCCAGGGCCGACTGGACAAACTGAAGAAGACAGGCGTCATCGAACAGATCGCCCCGACACTCAATCCTGCCAAGTTCGGATACCCGGTGATGGCCTTCGTCTCCGTCGAGATCTCCCAAAACGTCGGCCACGTGTCGGTAGGAGCGGCACTGGAAGTGATCCCCGAGATTGTCGAGATGTACACCGTCTCAGGGGATCAGGACGTCCTGATCAGAATCGTGGCCAAATCAAACGACGACCTCCAGCGCGTCCTTGACTCTATTTCCCGAACGGGAGCCGTCACCAGGACCCGCAGCGCCATTGTGCTGCAAACCCACTTCCAAAATCGCGTGCTGCCCCTCTTCAGCCAGGTCGGTAGCGACGACCAGTAGGTGGGAACCAACCTTCATCCGACAGCGGCTGCGCGGACCTCGGTAGTCGCGGAAACGATCTCAGACCAAGGCCTTCGACGGTGCTCGGCTTACTGCTCGGAGGACACTCTTGGAAGAGCGTTAGCGCGTCGGCCGTGGTGCATGCGTAGGATCGACGTGCGCGCAAGGTGGGAACCTTGTCGCACGGATTGCTCCGGGAGGTTTAGAAGGATAGTGACCTCCACGTCAGTACCAGCGCGGCGCTAAGACTGCTGGACCCCGCTCGGTTACCTATCCGTTCGACGATCCAGAAATTCTTTGGCGAAGCGCAAGCCGTCGGGTTGTCAAGGCGGGTCGCGAGTTGCTGGATTAGCAGGCTTCGCTGGTTAAGTAGGCGGACATGACTGGAAACGCGACGTCTAGCCATCGCAGCAATCGAACGAATCACCCGCGGCAACTTCCGACTCCTCGAGCGACTCTTCCCCCAGATCACCCGCGTCCTGAAAATCAACCAACTCGAAACCATCACAGACGACGTCATAGAAGCAGCCGCCAGCGTCCTCGTGATAGGCAACTAACGACACTTACCGATCAAAAAACACCGCCATTTATCGGCAAACTCCACAGGCCTTCGGCTACATGGCCGGCGACAACCTCACCTGCCGGGACGGCCCCCGACTCGAGGAAGTGTTCCCCAGTGATCATCCAGCCGCGGGCGCCAAGATCAGTGGATTCAGATTTAACGTGGAGGTGGTCAGCTGAGACTCCCGGATGGCTTACGCTGCACAGTGGGCGTAGATTCGAGTGCATACGATATAGCGACATGTTTGCAGGAGTCAGCGGTGACCGGATGGAACGCAAACAATGCGGCGGGCCCCACAGGGCAGGCCGCCGTGACCTTGGTGGAAGGGTCTTCGTTCTGTATCTCGATGCAGAACGGGGATATCTCCCCCCAACATCCTCATGGCGTTTTCTTTCAGGACACGCGGATACTGTCTCGGTGGTACCTCACTGTCAATGGTGCGCCGTTGGAGCCGCTTGGCGCATGGACTCCTACGCCCTACCAGGGCGTCTATGTTGGCAGGGCAGTAGGTGCGGATGGGCGGGCAGACAGCCCGCTGACCGTTGAGCGCGTACGCGAGCTGGGAGCCGGCATTGTGGAAAAGATCACCATCCACAACTATGCCCTGCTGCCGGCGGCTTGCGACGTTGTGCTCTCAATAGAGGCGGATTTCGCGGATCTTTTTGAAGTGAAGGACGGACGATTCCAGCGGCAGTGGGAACAGGCTCGCCGTTCTGGCGATGGCGAAGTGCACGTAGAGGCCATCTGGCAGGGCGTGAAGAAGAGCGTTTCGGTCCGGGCCCCCGGCAGCACCGCCACCGGGGAGGGGCTTCGCTTTGCAACAAATGTGCCGGCCCACGGCCAAAGGAGCGTCCGGGTAACGGTTGCTCCAGACTTGACCGAACCCGAGCGAGAACGGCTCATGGATGCCGCTCCAGATGCGGTCTCTGTGCAGGACCGGCGCCAACAGGCTTGGGTTGCAAATATCCCTGCTCTCCAGATCAGCAATCCCTCCATCGAGCGGACCGTCCTCCGGAGCCACGACGACATTGGCGCTCTCCGGATCGTCGACCCACTGCATCCAGATCGCATGGTCGTAGCAGCTGGAGCGCCTTGGTTCATGGCACTTTTTGGCAGGGACTCACTCCTGGCCTCCTTCATGGTCGCGCCCCTCGACGCGTCCTTGGCACTAGGCACGCTGCAGACCTTGGCCGACAGGCAAGGCTCCAAGGTGGATGTGCTGACTGAGGAACAGCCGGGGCGGATCCTGCATGAGGTGCGGCTCAGCGTAGGAACCGGCTTAGTCCTCGGCGGTAAGTCAGCATACTACGGCACTGCAGACGCAACTCCCTTGTTTGTAACCCTGCTCGATGAAGTCAGGCGCTGGGGAGTGCCGGCCGAGGACATAGCCGTGCTGCTCCCCCATGCAGACCGTGCCATCGCCTGGATTAGGGACCACGGCGACCGGGATGGCGACGGTTTCGTAGAGTACGAACGGCTCAACGATCAGGGTCTCATCAATCAGGGCTGGAAGGACTCCTGGGATGGAATCAACTTTGCCGATGGCAGAATCGCGGAGGCGCCTATCGCGTTGTGTGAGGTCCAAGGCTATGTTTACAGCGCTTACATCGCCCGGGCATCGTTGGCCCTCAATGATGGCGACGGGGCCTTGGCCGCTGAACTACTTCACCGAGCAGCGCAGCTGAAGAAGAAATTCAACGAGGCGTTCTGGCTACCGGAACGCGGCTACTACGCAATCGCACTCGACCACGATAAGCGGCCCGTCGATGCCTGCGCCTCCAACATGGGCCACTGCCTATGGTCCGGCATCGTGGACGACGACAAAGCACAACAGGTTGCGGACCGGCTCATGTCTGCGGAGATGTTCAGTGGCTGGGGCGTCCGCACCTTGGCAACCGACATGGGCGCATACAATCCGGTCAGTTACCACAACGGCTCCGTCTGGCCACACGACAACGCGCTGATAGTTGCTGGCCTGATGCGGTACGGCTTCGTCAAGGAAGCTCAGAGGCTTTCGTCCGGGCTGATGGAGGCCGCGGAATACACGGACAACAGACTTCCCGAATTGTTTTGCGGATTCAGTCGTGGAGACTATCCCCAACCGCTCCCATACCCGACTGCTTGCTCACCACAGGCCTGGGCGTCGGCGACTCCAGTCATGCTTCTCCGGAGCCTCTTGCGTTATGAGGCAGACGTCAGCTTGGGCGGCCTCTGGATGGACCCCGCCTTACCGGCCGCCTGGGGAAACCTTCATGCCACGAACGCACCAGTCGGTGATGCCCGGATAACGGTCGATGTGTCCGGGGACAAGGTAGCAGTAGCGGGCTTGACTGGAAGAATGACCTTCCACAGGGGATCCCCTCCATCGCTTGCCGAGTCCATGTAGCTGAAAAGCTACGCGAGCAAGATTTTAAGTAGTCACTTGATCTCCTTGATGAGGTGGTAGTGCTGTCCTTTAAGCCTCGGTCCCAGCCGTGCCGTCCGACCTCGCCGTGCTGCTGGCTTCAACAGGGGGCAGGAGCCGATCGCGCTGGCGGTTTGATCGAGGTCCAACTCGTTGCTACGGCCAAGGGTGGCATCAGCGGAGGCACACTCGAATCGATGCGCGGGCAGCTCGACGCGATGCGATTGAGCACCGCCCTGAGGTCATTAGCCGCGGACCCCTACGCTCTGAGCCCCGACCGGACACGGGCGCCGACGACACAACAGCCTCTTGAGTTTAACGACGCCGCGGTCCTGCATCAGCTGCGCGATGACGGCCAGGATGCCCAGGATGCCCAGGGCGAGGTTCTCTGAATCTTGAGCCTGAGGTGGCCCGTATCTTCTCGTTATTTCGAGCAAGCTGTCGCGAGAGCGTCGGCGAAGGCGTTAAGGTCCGACTGGGTCGTGAAGTAGTGGGGGGACAATCGAACGCCAGCTGCCCGCAGAGAACATTGGACGTTGGACTCCACTAGCCGGGAGTGAACGAGGGCCTCGTCACCTCCACGGCTCACGATAAGAATTCCGGAGTGGCGTGACGAGTTCTCTGGGCGGTCAGAGGTAAGCCCGAACCGGGCGCAGAGCTCCTCAAGTTGGTACGTTTTCTCCAAGACCGCATTCTCCACTGCCTGTGAACCAATACCGAGATTAAGAGAAACGGTGGCAGCCAGACCTGCAATATTTATTGCAAGTTCAGTTCCTGATTCGAAGCGCCGCCCGTCATCGGCCAGATGTGGTTCTGGGCTAAAACTGAAAGGATCCACAACACTCATCCATCCCACGACGGAAGGGTGGATCCTTTCCATGGCCCGGGGGGAAAAGTGGGCAAAGCCGGCCCCGAATGGGCCTAGGAGCCACTTGTGGGCGCTGACGCAAAGGACATCAATGCCCTCGGCGTCAGCATTCATCGTCAGCGCTCCCACTGATTGAGTTCCGTCAACAACCAGCAGGGTTTCACGGCGTGAACATTCATGGCCCAGTCGGTGGAGTTCGTACCGATACCCCGATGAATATTGGACCGCGCTGACTGCCAGAACGCGCGTCCTGGCATCAAGTGCTTCAATCAGCGCCGCTTCGTCGGCGTGTCCGTCTTCCATCGGGATCCTGCGAATTTCGACGCCACGTCGTTGCAAACTCAGCCACGGGTAGAGATTTGATGGGAACTCACCATCGGGAAGTACGACGTTATCGCCGTCTCGCCAATCGATACCGTTGATGACCAGCGCAATGGCGGTGCTCGTGTTTTGTGTGAAGGCCACTCGATTGGCGCCGCCGCCGACGAGCCGAGCCACCAGGTCCCTAGTGTGTGCGATATTTGCACGCCACTTCTCACCGGCGTTTACGCCGAGAAGACTGTGTTCTTCGGCGATCTCACGCATCGAGTCCAAGACTGGTTGTGAGATGAGGCCGACGGCTGCTGAGTCCAGATACGTCTGGTGCCGCGTCCCGGGGTACAGCGCACGCAGTGTAGTTTCGTCAAGCGATGTCATGGAATTACTTTCGTCCGGTTGTTGCCCCGCTCAATGCCCATACGGCCGGCGGATGGGAGATATTTCCGAGGAATCTGAGGGGGGTGCTTATCAGGCCTCCCCCTGCCCGTCCTTTGAACGAGTGGACGCAATCTCATTCAGGTAGTTGTAAATGGTGAATTTTGTGACGCCTAAACGCTCGGCGATGGTTTCAACAGCATCCTTGATCAGGAAGAAACCGCGCTCCTCGAGGACCGCGACCACCGTGAGCTTGTGGCGCTTTTTCATGTCCTCGACGGGCATACCGGCTTCACCGAGCGCCTCTGAAATGAGGTCTTCGGCCAACTCCTCGACATTCCGTGCGAAGTCTTCACGCGGGGGCGTCGCTGCCGACTGCGAGGAAGGATCTCCGAGCCCAATGAGACCGTCGATAATGGTGCGTGCGACCTGCCACATGGACAGGTCCACGTTGATGCATAGGGCACCGACTGGCCGGCCAGTGGCGCTCCTAATGACTTTAGTGGAAGACCTCAGATGCCGCCCGTCCGGCAGCTTCGTCTCGTAGCCCAGTTCATCATCGAAGTTGCCGGAGGCTACCTTGGAGAGCAGATAGTTGGTGGCCGGCCCACCGACCTGCCGACCCGTGATGTCGCCAGCAAGGGCAATGATGGAGTTCGGCATGCGGACGAAGTCGTGCACGATCACTTCACTGTTCCCTGGCAGCACAGAGGCAATCACCGGGACAAGTTCTGCAAATACCGCGAGGATAGGGTCAAGGCGCTCATCTGCGCTGCCTGCAGAGCGTAGTTCTGGACCCGGGCGGTTCGCTCTTTCCTGACTCTTCATCTTGCTCCTCCTGCGGCTCCATCGCCGCTTCAGAATTCAACTGCACTTTGACTAACAGCTTAGCAGACTTGATTTTTCAAACAGATTTTGAATAAAGACTTGGAAAGTCTTTGTGATTTTGCTCTACTTGTTGACGGAACTGAACTCCCGCTGATGAAGATGCTCTAAACCCAGCATCCCTCGGAGGCTAAGGCAGTTGGTCCTTGCACCGGCTAGAACCGTCCGTACGGGGCAAGTGAGCGACGCAGCATTTCGACTCTCGATTCAGAAACCATTCGAAAGGACCTCGCATGATCACTGAGACCTCCGAAGGCACCGTGATAGGACGCCTACTTGCTGCTGGATTCTCCCTCCCCAACTCGACCCCTGCGCTGGCAGCCTATGTGCCCGCAGTGGAAATCAACGGCGTCGTTCAGACCTCGGGCCAACTCCCACTTCGGGATGGACAACTGGTTCGTTCGGGGCACGTAGGCAGCGAGGTTGACGTTGAGGAGGCAGCGGAACTAGCCAAGATTTGCACGGTAAATGCCCTGGCTGCCATCCGAAATCTGGTTGGTTCCCTTGAGGAAGTTAGACAGGTTCTGCGCGTCGTTGGTTACGTGGCTTCGTCAGCGGATTTCACCTCCCAGCATAGAGTCATTGACGGTGCTTCAACCCTTCTTGGCGAAGCCTTCGGGCAACGCGGCATGCATGCACGTAGCGCCATCGGCGTTGCCAGTCTTCCGCTAGGCGCACCGGTCGAAATCGAACTAGTCGTCGCCATTAACCGACGCTAGCCCTCCCCACTACAGCCATACCCGGCAGGGTCTACAGTAGGTCCGCTCCTAAACCTGCACTAAGCCTCGACACCAGCGCATCCTCAATTCCAGAATCCCACCCGGACTAACCCCGACAGTGGGTCTCTCACGAATTTGCCATAGCAAGGCGCCAAAGCGGATTTGACCCGCTCGCCCGCATCAGCGACCCACTTTTAGTGCCGGTTCACAGACATCTTTATCCCCAATTTCTCAGCCAACGACTGATGGGAATTCTTCCCATCAGGAGCATGTCATGGAAAAAACCGTCACTGGTCACAGTCAACGGGTGCCGCCGCGAGAACTTCCTTCTCGCGTCAGGCCGAATTTCACGCAGCAGGCTTTGTTGCATGTAGGTACGCGGGCGCAAAGAAGTCTGCCCAAGCCACGAAGGACATCCCCTAGTCCCTGGGACAGCTGAACAAATTGGGGGCAGAGCCTGGTCCCCTGTATAGAAGGCAGATGGTTGAGCTCGAAGACTCCTCACACGACGTCATCCTTCAAGCCACGCTGGCGCGAACACCAAATTTCCAACACAACTTGATTCTATACCCAAAGTTTCAACAGGGCATTGATATATGCGACGCAACGTACTATATTAGTGCAATACAGCTTGTAGTTAGCAACTTTTTTCGCGCAGTTTTTGAAGTCTGATAATCCTCATTGATAAGGCTGACTGGCCGTCGCAGAACTGCCGCTACCTTTACGAGTATTTGGCCAACACCGATGCCCCCCGAATCCTCGAAGACCGTGTCGTCCGCGCAGCATACATGCAAAGGAGTTGCCTCGTGCCAACAACCCTGATCACCGGCGGCACTATCGTAAGTTCCACTGGGCGCATGCCAGGCGATGTCCTGATCGAGGATGAAAGAATCGTCGCGGTTCTGCAATCAGGATCAACGCTCTTAGGCGCCGACCTGAAGTCTTCCGTGGACATCGTCTTGGACGCCACCGGCAAATACGTTATTCCTGGTGGAATTGACGCCCACACCCACATGCAGATGCCATTTGGCGGGACTGAAGCCAGCGACACCTTCGAGACGGGAACACGAGCCGCATGCTGGGGCGGCACGACCACGATCATCGACTTCGCCATCCAGAAGTACGGGGAGCGTGTCATGGATTCCCTTTCAGCGTGGCATGAAAAGGCCGCTGGCCAATGTGCTGTCGATTACGGTTTCCACCAAATTATTGGTGAGGTCAACGATGACTCCCTCAAGGCCATGAAGGGCCTCATGGATGAGGGCATCTCCAGCTACAAGCTGTTCATGGCCTACCCGGGTGTCTTCTACAGCGACGACGCACAGATATTTAGGGCGATGCGAGTGGGCGCCGACACCGGCCTAATGACCATGATGCACGCAGAAAACGGTCCCGCTATTGATGCAATGGTCAGCGAGCTGCTCGCCCAGGGAAAGTCCGACCCCTACTATCACGGGGTTGCCCGTGCCTGGCAGATGGAAGAAGAGGCCACCCACCGGGCGATTATGTTGGCAAACCTAACCAACGCGCCGCTATATGTTGTGCACGTTTCGGCCAAACAAGCCGTGGAACAGCTCGCTGCCGCACGCGATGCAGGCCAAAACGTCTTCGCGGAAACGTGTCCTCAGTACTTATACCTGAACATGGAAGAACAGCTCGGAGCCGGAGGATTCGAAGGTGCCAAATGGGTGTGCTCCACGCCCCTTCGGTCCAAGCACGAGGGCCACCAGGACCACATGTGGCAGGCGTTGCGCACCAATGACGTACAAATGGTCTCCACCGATCATTGCCCCTTCTGTATGAAGGGCCAAAAAGAACTCGGTCGAGGCGATTTTTCGAAGATCCCCAACGGGATGGGAACCGTCGAACACCGCATGGACCTGATGTACCAGGGCGTTGTAGACGGAAGGATTTCCCTGGAACGCTGGGTCGAGATCACCAGCACGACCCCGGCCCGCATGTTCGGGCTCTACGGAAAGAAGGGCCTCATTGCCCCCGGGGCGGACGCGGACATTGTGATCTACAACCCCAAGGGCCACACCTCAATCGGTGTCGGAAAGACTCACCACATGCAGATCGATCACTCGTCCTGGGAGGGTCACGAGATCGACGGACACGTCGACACGGTGCTTTCCCGGGGGGAGGTCCTGATCAATGATCACCAGTACCTCGGCAACAAGGGCCACGGCCAGTTTGTCCGTCGCCAGCTTAGCCAGTACCTCATCTAGGAGAAGACCTTGGAATTCGGAGCAGTTCTACAGTGCAACCCGCCGGCCGCCAGGACTATCAGCCTGGCCAAGAAGGCGGAGGAACACGGCTTTGACTACATCTGGACGCTGGACTCACACGTGCTCTGGCAAGAGCCGTATGTGATCTACAGCCAGATCCTCGCCGAAACCCGCAGGATCAAAGTCGGCCCCATGGTTACCAACCCGTCTACCCGCGACGCCACAGTCACCGCCTCAATGTACGCGACACTGAATCACATGTTCGGAAACCGGACCATCTGCGGAATCGGCCGTGGGGACTCCGCCGTTCGCGTCAAGAACTCAAAGCCAGCCACCCTGAAGGACCTGCGCGAATCCATCCACGTGATCCGGGAGCTCGCCAACTCTCGCTCCGTGGAGCAGAACGGGGCCACAATCCAGTTCCCCTGGAGCCAAGGATCACGGCTGGACGTTTGGGTCGCCGCATACGGCCCGTTGGCTTTGAAGGTCGCCGGCGAAGTCGGTGACGGCTTCATCCTCCAGCTCGCCGACGTTGATATCGCAGAATGGATGATCAAGACAGTGCGCGACGCCGCAGCAAATGTTGGCCGCGACCCGATGTCCGTGAAGTTCTGCGTGGCGGCACCTGCCTACGTGAGCGATGACTGGCAGCGTATGCGCGATCAGTGCCGCTGGTTCGGAGGCATGGTCGGCAACCACGTGGCAGACATCGTAGCCAAGTATGGTGAAGGCTCGGCCGTCCCCAAGGCACTTACCGACTACATCGCAGGCCGTGAAGCCTATGATTACAACGAACACGGGCAAGCGGGGAACACTCACACAACGTTCGTGTCCGATGAAATCGTCGACCGTTTCTGCATCCTCGGCACACCCGCACAGCACATCGAGAAACTTCAAAAACTCAAGGCCATCGGCGTGGACCACTTCGCTGGATACCTCCAGCACGACGGCAAAGACGAGACCCTGCTCGCGTACGGCGAACACGTCATCCCCGCACTGCGCGACCGCGTCCTGGCCAAGGCCTGAGACCCAGCTTCGTCGACACCAGACCGACATAAGGAGACGGCATGTCAAGAACAATTTTC
Source organism: Arthrobacter sp. 21a14 (assembly GCA_050627125.1). Classification (GTDB taxonomy): domain Bacteria; phylum Actinomycetota; class Actinomycetes; order Actinomycetales; family Micrococcaceae; genus Arthrobacter. The sequence goes on from CP192488.1 coordinate 128,656, forward strand.
CTCGAAGACTTCCGGCACATATCAAGCATCGGAGCGACCCTCAACAATGGCGTGGACCGTCAGGCTGGCACTGCCGAAGACCGGCAGACCCGTCTATGGTTCGCCGCACGCGCCAAGGACCTCGGATGTGACGTCCGGGTAGATGGCATTGGCAATATGTTTGCCCTGCTCGAATGGACCCCCGGGGCGCCCTTCGTGCTGGTCGGCTCCCACCTTGACAGCCAGCCGCTGGCCGGCAGGTTCGACGGCGCCTACGGCGTCCTTGCCGCTCTGCACGCAGCAGGCGGCATCGACGAGGAAGTCGCCGCGGCTGTCGCAGCCGGGGAGGGAGCCCCTCGGTTCAACCTGGCGGTCGTAAATTGGTTTAACGAAGAAGGCTCACGGTTCGCCCCCTCCATCATGGGCTCCTCTGTGTTTGCCGGCCTTATGGACCAAGAGACGATGCTGGAAGTCCGGGACCCGGAAGGAATAAGTGTCCGTGAAGCCTTGTCGGCTATTGGCTTCCTTGGCGTCGATGACCGTCCCGACGTTGCTGCGTACGCCGAGATCCACATCGAACAAGGCCGCATCCTCGAGCGCGAGGGGATTGCATTGGGTGCCGTCGACCGTTCCTGGCACACCCAAAAGTTGCTCATCGAGGTCCTCGGTGAGCAGTCCCATACCGGAGCCACGGCCATGGCCGACCGGCACGACGCCCTCGTCGCCGCCGCCAAGATCATTCTCATGGTCGAAGACGTCACCAAGGACTTTCACGACGAATCCCTGGTTTCGTCCATCGGGCAGATGTTAGTCGAGCCCAACTCACCCATCGTCGTGGCACGTCGCGTCCGGTTGGTGGCCGATCTCCGGTCCGACCTGAAGGAAAGAGTGCTCGAAGCCCGGCAAACGCTGATGCGTAAAATCTCTGTTCTGGCGCAGGAGCGGAATATCCGAATCAACGTTACCGACTTCGATGTCCGGCCGAACCGTCATTACCCCGAAGACGGTCTGTTGCTGGCCGAAAAGGTTGCCGCAGATCTGGGCGTCTCCATCCGGCGGATCCAGACCATGGCCGGGCACGACTCGGTGGCACTAAACACAATTGCACCGACCGTCATGATGTTCATCCCCAGCGTTGAGGGGGTTTCCCACTGCGAACGCGAGTTCACCAAAGACGAGGACATGATCGAAGGCCTCAGGGCACTGACCGAACTGGTCCGCCGGCTGATCGACGGCGCGCTGGAACAGGACCAGAACGCCTCGGCTGCAGTCACAGCTGAGCAGTGTCTGTGACTCTGGAATTGAAACTCGGCTATAAGGCCTCCGCCGAGCAATTTGGCCCCCGCGAGCTGGTCGAACTGGGTGTCCTGGCTGAGCAGTACGGGATGGATTCGGCTACCGTCAGCGATCATTTCCAACCGTGGCGGCACGTCGGTGGCCACGCCCCATTTGCTCTCGCTTGGATGACTGCGGTAGGGGAGCGGACCAGCCGGATCATGCTGGGCACCTCCGTGCTGACCCCCACTTTCCGTTACAACCCCGCCGTCATCGCTCACGCGTTTGCAACCATGGCGTGCCTGTACCCGGGACGGGTCATGCTGGGTGTTGGTTCCGGTGAGGCACTGAACGAAATCGCTGCGGGATTCACGGGTGAATGGCCGGGGTTCAAGGAACGGTTCGGACGCTTACGCGAATCGGTCGCGTTGATGCGAAGGCTTTGGTCCGGGGACCGTGTAAATTTTGAGGGCCAGTACTACCAAGCCAAGGGCGCTTCAATCTATGACGTCCCCGAGCAAGGCGTGCCCGTGTACATCGCGGCCGCAGGGCCGGTGGTCGCACGCTTCGCCGGCAGCGCCGGCGACGGCTTCATCTGTACATCCGGCAAGGGGATGGAACTCTACACGGAGAAACTTCTACCTGCAGTCGCCACCGGTGCCGAGAACGCTGGCAAAGACAGCGCGGCCATTGACCGGATGATTGAGATCAAGGTGTCCTATGATCCGGATCCCGAAGTAGCCCTGAATAATACGCGGTTCTGGGCCCCGCTGTCATTGACCCCTGAGCAAAAACATTCCATTGAAGATCCCATGGAAATGGAACGCGCCGCCGACCAGCTTCCGATCGAGCAGGTCGCCAAGCGCTGGATTGTCTCGTCGGATCCTGACGAGACTGTCGAGCTGATCCGCCCGTACGTCGACGCCGGATTCAACCACTTGGTGCTGCATGCGCCCGGTGATGACCAGCGCCGGTTCCTGGGCCTGTTCGCAACAGACCTCGAACCACGGCTGCGGAAGCTCGGCCGCTGATGCGACGGGCATGAGAAGGAAGGACACGACGGTGAAGTTAGTCGTGCTCAATGGCGGCGTTGGAGGGGCGAAGTTCCTGCTTGGTGTTAAACACGCGCTGGGATGGGACCCCTTCGGTGACAGGCCCACAGATGCAACAGATTCGGTGACGGCCATCGTCAACACCGCCGACGACATCAGCCTGCACGGGCTCAGGATCTGCCCTGACCTCGACTCGTGCATGTACACACTCTCGGGTGTCTCTAACATTGAGCGGGGCTGGGGACAGCGGGATGAAAGCTGGACCGTGTCCACGCAGTTGGCCGCCTACGGGGCGCCGGGTCAGTGGTTCTCCCTCGGCGACAAAGACATCGCCACCCACCTGATGCGCAGTCAGCTGATGTCCGAAGGAATGCCGCTCTCGAAAGCAACCGCTAAGCTTTCCGAACGGCACCGCACAGGCGTTCATTTGCTGCCGATGACCGATCACCGCGTCACCACAAGCGTACTTATGCCAGGGCCAGAGGGGCGACTGCATTTCCAGGAATGGTGGGTCAAGCACCGCGGACAGCCTGTGCCGCTGTCCTTCTCAACTGATGGAGCAACAGAGTCTGTCCCAGCCCCAGGGGTACTGGATGCGATCGAAGAAGCCGACGTCGTTCTTGTGGCACCTTCAAACCCGGTCGTATCGATCGATCCCATCCTCTCGGTGCCAGGCATCAGGGAGGCGCTCCGCGAAGCACCGGCGCTGGTTGTTGGGGTGTCACCGATAGTCAACGGGGCTCCGCTGCGCGGACACGCTGACGTCTGTCTGGCCGCCCTCGACGTACCCTGTACCGCTGAGGGTGTCGGCAACTACTATGGCGCCACATCCGCCGGCGGTTTCCTGGATGGATTCCTAGTCGCACCCGGAGACGGATTCACTCTTCATGGTCTTCACGTTCAGGAAGCCCCCCTGCTCATGACCAACCCCGCGGCAACCGCGGCCATGGTCAAGACCTGTATTGCCCTGGCGGAAAGGAATGAGCCACCATGCTGACGGCTTTCACATTGGCCGGAATCCCGGAAATCCACGAAGGGGCCGAGATCGCCGAGATCATCGCCTCTGCGGCCCTATGCGATCCACAGACCTGCCTCCAGGACGGTGACATCGTCACCATTTCCAGCAAGATCATCTCTAAGGCCGAAGGCCGGATCTTGAAGGCTGAAGACCGGGAAGACGCCATCACCGCGGAAACGGTCCGGGTGGTCGCCACCCGTGAGTACCCCGGAGGTACCACACGCATTGTGGAGAACCGCCTCGGCATTGTGGGGGCCGCTGCCGGTATCGACGCATCGAACACCCCCAAAGGCACGATTCTCTTGTTGCCGGTTGACCCGGACGCATCCGCACTGAGAATCAGGAAATCCTTGGAATCACGGTTCGGGATCCGGCTGGGGGTCATCGTCACCGACACCTTAGGAAGGGCATGGCGAGAGGGGCAGACGGACGTCGCCATCGGCGCAAGCGGGGTCCGCCTGATCGAAGACCTTCGCGGGCAGCATGACGCCTACGGCCGCCAACTGAACGTTACAGCCCCGGCCGTGGGTGACGAAATAGCCTCCACGGCGGAGCTGATCAAAGGCAAGCGCAGCGGTCAACCGGTCGTTATCGTCCGTGGCCTAATGCACTTGCTGGAAGAACAGGCCTCAGGCGGTCGGATCCTGACCCGTCCACTGGAGAAGGACATGTTCCAGATGGGCTCCGCAGAAGCTTGGCAGCTGGGATTTGAAGCCGGACAGGCCCATGTCGCGACGTAGCAGGGAATCTGACTGGTCGATCGTGGTGCCTGTCAGAGGCACGGCCGGGGCAAAGTCCAGGCTAAATGCCAGCGAACAGCTCGCCCTGGCTATCGCAATGGACACGGTAACGGCCGCGCTGAGCGTCACCGGGGACATTGTGGTTGTCACCAGCACTCACGCTTGCCCGGTCTTCGACATGCTTGGCGCCAGAGTCGTCAGGGACGAAGGCTTGGGCCTCAATGCAGCCGTAGCGGCAGGCGTGGCCGCCACCAAGGGCGCCGTCGCCGTCATGCTTGGAGACCTGCCTGCCCTCCGCAGCGCTGAACTCGACGCCGCTCTAAGTCTCGCCGCTTCCTACCCGCGCGCAATGGTCCCGGACGCCGACGGCACGGGGACGGTCCTGCTGACCGCACAGAACTCCAGGGATCACACCCCGCGTTTTGGCCCCGGGTCGCGGGCAGCGCACATCAATGCGGGTTACGTCGAACTGGAGCTGCCCCAGGAGTCTGGGCTTCGGAGGGACGTCGACACGCCAGCCCATCTTCACTTATGGACAGACCGGCTTGGACCTCACACCGCGTCAGTCCTTTCCATAGAACCTCCGTGCTGGCCAAGCTCCAGCTGAACACACCAAGGCACACTGTGAAACTTTCCGAGAACCACTCCGAACCGTCCGTTGCTGCCGTCATGGACCGCGCACGCAACAACCCGTCCACCCTCGACCGGGCAGACGCTGCGGTGTTGCTGTCCGCCCGAGGCCGTCAACTCGACCGGGTGCTGGTGATGGCCACGGCGATGAGGGACGCCGGTCTGGGCAGGGCCGAACGCTCCGGCATCATCACGTACTCCAAGAAGGTCTTTCTTCCCATCACCAAACTTTGCCGGGACAGATGCCACTACTGCGTTTTCGTTGAAACACCCAACAGACTCACAGCGAAGCTTGAGCCCCTGTTCATGGAACCCGAGGAGGTCCTCGGGGTGGCCCGCCAAGGTGCGGCGCTCGGCTGCAAAGAAGCACTCTTTACCTTGGGCGACCGTCCCGAGGAAAGGTGGCCCGAAGCGCGGCAGTGGCTGCACCAGCGGGGGTATGAGTCCACTCTCGACTATGTCCAGGCACTGGCGAAACTCGTCCTGGAAGAGACCGGCATCCTTCCCCACCTCAACCCGGGAGTCATGTCCTGGGCCGAAATGCAACGACTTCGCCCAGTTGCGCCGTCCATGGGCATGATGCTCGAGACGACGTCAGTACGTTTGTGGTCTGAGAAGGGCAATCCGCATTACGGTTCGCCGGACAAGGAACCGGCTATACGGCTGCGCGTCCTTGAGGACGCCGGGAGGTCTCGGATCCCGTTCACGACAGGTCTTCTCATCGGAATCGGCGAAACCCTTGAGGAACGGGCAGAGACCATTTTCGCTATCCGGGACGCAAACCGTCTCTATGGTCACGTTCAGGAGATAATCGTCCAGAACTTCCGGGCCAAAGATAAAACCCCGATGCGGGCCAACAGCGACTTAGGCTCCGAGGAATACGCCGCGGCCATTGCCGTGGCCCGGCTCGTTATGGGACCCGGCGCCCGCATCCAGGCCCCGCCGAATCTATCGGACATCGACGAGCTCAAACTACTGGTACGGGCCGGAATCGACGACTGGGGCGGAGTCAGCCCGCTCACCCCGGACCACGTCAACCCCGAACGGCCGTGGCCCACCCTGGAGGAGTTGGCGTTACGTACCGAAGAGGCAGGCTTCCAGCTGCGTGAACGCCTCACCGCCCATCCAGAGTATGTCTCGGACGTACTGACCTGGGTTGATCGCCGGTTGCATGGTCACCTTTCTGCGCTGGCCGACCCCGCAACAGGACTCGCCAACCAGGATGCTGTGGTGAAAGGCATGTCTCTGACGGCACCTGGACGAGGACACTGGCGGGGCCTCTCACCGTCCATGGCCTCGGTGCTGAGGAAAGCATCCAACGCGCCCTCAAGCCTCGACGATTCCCAGTATGTCAAACTCCTTGAAGCGGACGGGCAAGCCCTGGAGCTTCTCTGCGAGCTTGCCGATGACATCCGGCGGGATTCCGTCGGCGATGACGTTAGTTACGTCGTGAACCGCAATCTGGACGCCTCGCTGTTCTCACCGGACGCCGCAGTCCTTGGCCAGAAAATACTGTCCCCGGACACCGTGCTGGCGCTGGTCCAGGAAGCCCACACGCTTGGAGCGACAGAAATCTGCGTCCAGGGAGCCATCCGCGAAGACCTGCCTGGGCACTCCTACTCTGATCTGACCAAGCTCATCAAATCGGCAGGGCCCGACATGCATGTGCATGGCTTTCGCCCCGCTGAGATCATCGACGGTGCCGCGCGCAACCAGATGACGGTCCGGGAATTTCTGCTGGAACTCAAAAACGCCGGAGTTGACACCGTCCCTGGATCCGGCGCCCGGATTCTCGACGACGAGATCCGCCGGCGTCTCAGCGAGGGCATGGAAATTCCAGTGGCCGCCTGGATCGACTCGATCAGGACGGCACACACCGTTGGTCTTCGATCAACAGCAACGATGGTGTACGGCCACATCGAATCCGCGACGCAGCAGCTAGCCCACATGAGGCTGTTGGCGTCGATCCAGGACGACACGGGCGGTTTCACAGAATTCATCCCGATGCCTTTCCTGCCCCAGGAAACTCCCGCGTCGGTGGTCTCCGCCGCCCGTCCAGGACCGACGCTGCGGGAAACACGAGCTTTGCATGCCGTCGCCAGGCTGGTTTTCCATACTCGCATCCATAACATCCAAGTGGCTTGGACCAAAACAGGCATTTCGGCAGGACAGCTTCTGCTCGATGGCGGCGCGAACGACTTCGGCGGAGTGCTCCTCGACGGCACGATCTGGCCTAGTGCCGGCGCTGAAGCGCACCGAACGCTGACACCCGGGGATGTCGAACGGATCGCCGCCGAGATCGGACGACCGGTCCGGCAACGCACCACCGACTACGCCCTGGCCAGTCAACGGGCGCAGCCGTGAGGACCAGCGTCCTCGCACAGGGACTTCAAGTTGGCGTCCGTACCGGTGGACTTCACCTGCAGGCACAGCCGTTGCTCCTTCTTCCGGGCTTTGGAGGGTCCATGCAACGTGACTTCTCGGCCATTTTTCCTCTCCTCGCCCGCCACCGTCCGGTGGTTACTCTTGACTTTGTCAACGGCGAACCCCGGTCAGGCCGTCCGCTTCACCTTGATGAACTGGTAGATCAGGTCTACGCGGTTCTAGATGCCGTGCTTCCGGGCTGCCGCCCCGTTGTGCTGGGACAATCGCTCGGCGCCGCAGTGGCCTTGGCTCTGGCAGGTCGCCAGCCGAGTATTGGTGCCGTGGTGTTGGTTTCAGGGTGGCTCACAGCCCCGAAGAGCGTCCAAATCTACAACGCGCTCTGCCAGCAAAGTGCCCCCCTGAATCCGCAGGTGCTGAGTCAATTGGCCAGTTTGACACAGGTGAGTCCGGCTTTCCTTAACGCCACTGCACCGGAACACCTCGAGGCGCTCCTTCAGCCGGGAGACCCAGCGTTCCATCGAAAACAGCTGCAGCTGCTGGCTGGCCTTGACCTCCAGAATGCTGCCGAACACGTGAGGGTGCCAGCCTTGGTGGTAGCTGGAAGGGACGACCCCCTTTCCGGACCGCAGCAGTCTGAGCTGCTGTTAGGGGCAATTTCCGGAGCACGGTATGCGGAAATCAGCACTGGCCATCTTGTCAGTGCTGAAAGGCCAGCCGAACTGTGCATGGTCCTCGAGCGGTTTCTCCGGACCCTTATCACAGGCCAGGAAACCCACGGGGAGCCGCCCACGAATAGGGCGAAGCTGTTCGAAGGGGCGCGCTCGTGAAAGAAGCCGCTGTCGATGCAGTTATTGTCGGTGCGGGCTTTGGCGGCCTCGGCATGGGCGCCCAACTCGTGCGCAACAACATCACCTCATTCGTCATTCTGGAGCGCTCCCCAGAGGTCGGAGGCACTTGGCACGACAACGTCTATCCGGGGGTAGCCTGCGATATCCCCTCCCACCTGTATTCATACTCGTTCCGCTCGAATAACGAATGGTCCCGGCGCTTCGCGCCTGGTTCGGAGATCAAGGACTATCTGGTATCGACCGTGAACGACGAGGGCCTTGCACCTTTCCTGCGGTTGAACAGCGAGGTCCTGGACATGCGCTGGGACGACACAACTGAGCGATGGTTGGTCAGCACCCCTTCAGGGATATTCCGCTCCCGCGTGCTCATCATGTGTGCGGGGCGACTTTCCAAACCGAGTATCCCGGACATCCCCGGTCTCGACAGCTTTCCCGGTCCGGTGTTCCATACCGCACGTTGGGATGGGTCAGTGGATTTCTCCAAGCAGCGGACTGCGGTGGTGGGATCCGGCGCTTCCGCCGTTCAGATTGTTCCGCATTTGGCCAATGCCGGTGGTGACGTAGTGGTTTTTCAACGCAGCGCCCCATACGTGATGCCACGGGGTGACCGCGCCTACAGCCCGGCTGAAAGAAAAATTTTCAGCCGGGTACCTGGTGCTGCCGCCCGCCACCGTGAAGAGCTCTTCTGGCACGCCGAGTCCCAGTTTGCCGCCCGGACTGGCGATCCCTTCCTGATCGAGCAGCTGGCTTCCCAAGCGTTGGGACACCTCACACGCCAAGTCCCAAACCCAGAGCTCCGGGACCAGCTGACGCCCAACTACACGCTCGGATGCAAACGCGTACTCCTTTCCGATGATTTCTACCCCGCCCTCGGGAGAGACAATGTAACCCTCGAACCGTCCGGGCTGGCCCGCGTTCATGGCAATGATCTGCAGGGGATAAGCGGCCACGAGCATAAAGCAGATGTACTGGTTATGGCGACAGGGTTCCATTCGACGCGTCTGCCGTTCGCTGCGCACATCTTCGGAATGCATGGCCGCCGGCTTTTGGACCGATGGAATGACAACGGCATGCAGACGTATCTCTCCACGATGGTCCACGGATTCCCTAACCTTTTCCTGATTAATGGCCCCAACGCGAGCCTGGGACACAACTCCGCCATCATCATGATCGAGGCCCAGATCGGCTATGTCCTCCAGGCTTTGGCGCACCTCTTGGGTTCAAAGGACCGAGTCGTCATGGTCTCCGAAGAAGCACAATCCGAATACGTGAGGGCGATGGATGCCGCGGCATCTTCTACCGTCTGGATCACCGGTGGTTGCCGTTCATGGTACGTCGAAGACACAACACGAAGGCTGGAATTGATTTGGCCTGGACTGAGCTGGGAGTTTCAGGACATGCTGGCTACCTTCGACGCTTTAGTTTTCCAGCAGTAGTCATCAGCTACCTTGATCGCTGACATGTTCGTTTGCGCGGCCGAGGTGGGAGAGGGGAAGGATTCGTGGACACCTGCCCTGCCCGCTGAGCCCGCCGCCCCGGCAGGGACGGCGGGTTCAGGGTCCGGGGAAGCCACGGCTCATCCTTCGTGCTTTCTCCTTGAGCTCAATCAAATATTTGTGGATAGTAAAGTGCGTAACTTCGAGTGCCGCACCAGCTAGGTCGATTCCATCTTGCAGAGGAAACCTCCCCGGTTGAGCCAAGTCCACGACGACCTTCAGCTTGTGCTCTTTGCAAGGACGGCAGGATCGCGCGTGTTCCGCGACCTTGCCCCGTCGCATGCCTCGGATGGGTCAAGGAGCGAAGGGCTGGGAAGGCCCGAGGGCATTCCCAGCCAGTTCCGAGTATCTATCTGCCGTCAGACCAAAACGCTAGCGAGAAACTGCCGTCAAGCCAGGACGCGAGCGAGAAATTCGCGGGTGCGCATGGAAGATGGCTTGTCGATCACTTCCTCCGGCGTACCTAGCTCCTGAATCTCACCGGCATCAAAAAAGGCAACGCGGTCCGCCACCTCTCGGGCAAACCCTATTTCGTGGGTTACCACGACCATGGTCATGCCGCCTTGTGCCAAGTCTCGCATGACTGTCAGGACGTCACCAACGAGTTCAGGATCCAGTGCGGAGGTCGGTTCGTCGAAGAGCATGACTTTTGGATTCATGGCCAAGGCACGGGCTATTGCGACTCGTTGCTGCTGGCCTCCGGACAACTGACGCGGATGCGCGTGTGCCTTGTCGGCGAGTCCAACGCGGGATAGCAGTTCCATGGCATGCGCACGAGCATCTACCGGTTTGACGGATTTGAGCCTAACTGGCGCCTCGATAATGTTTTGCAGAACGGTCATGTGCGGGAAGAGGTTGAAATGTTGGAAGACCATGCCGATGCTGGCCCGCTGCTGGCAGATCTCTGCGTCTTTCATCTCCCTGAGGAAGTTCCTTTCCCGACGGTAGCCCAGAAGTTCGCCGTCGACGTAGAGGAGCCCCGAGTCAATTTTCTCAAGATGGTTCATGCATCGGAGCATGGTGGTCTTTCCCGACCCTGACGGGCCAATCAGGCAAACTACTTCACCACGCCCAATCTCAAGGCTGACACCTTTGAGCACTTTGTTGTGGCCGTAGCTCTTGTGGACGTTCTCCACGCGCACCATTGGCTCAAGGCTTCCACTTGAATTCGTCATTTTCCCGCACCTCCGATCCTTACCAAGGACATAATGTTGCGTTTGAGGTGGACTCCGAATGAATCTGGTTTTGTCGACCGGCTGATACCCCGGCTGAACCGCTGCTCGAGGAAACGCTGCCCAACGGTAAGGACGCTCACCATCACCAGGTACCAGATGCTGGCCACTACCAACAATGGAATGATCTGAAAGCTCTGGGCGTATACCGACTGGGCCGAGTACAGGAGTTCAGAGAGGGTGATAACGCTTACGAGCGATGTAGTTTTGAGTAGATTGATCAGCTCATTGCTCGACGGCGGAATGATCAAACGCATAGCCTGCGGAAGGATGATGCGCCGGAAAATTAGTAGCTTCGGCATACCCAAGGCTGTCGCAGCTTCCGATTGGCCAGTGTCGACACCCATGATGCCGGCCCGCACAATTTCTGACATGTATGCTCCTTCGTTGAGCGCGAGTCCGAGGACCGCGGCCATCAGCGGGGTGATCAGAGCATTGGTGGAACCGCTATACAGGGTCGGTCCACCGAAGGGTACCTGGATGTCGACCGTCGGGATGAGCGAGGAGAGATTGAACCAGAAAATTAGCTGAACGAGAACCGGAGTCCCTCGGAAAAACCACACATAAACGGCACTGGGTATGTTGAGGACAGGATTCGAAGACATCCGCGCCACCGCGATGACGACACCAAGGACGATTGCGATTGCCATGCAGACTGCGGTTAGCCACACCGTTGTCCACGCGCCCATCAGAATACGATCAAAGTAAAGATACTCTCCAACCACACTCCATTCCATGCCCTCACTGGTAATAAGAAACTCCGCCAGCAGGTAGGTCAGGTATAGAACGAAGAAGCTTGCGATCCACCGGCCGGGTCGCCGTGGTGGCCTCGTACGGAGATCTGCAGATTCCGGGACGGGCTGTTCCGCGCGGCTGCTTTGACCGGGCGGAGAATGAAGACTGTCTGTTGTCATGAGATGTTCCTCAATTGTGCCTCATTGCGCGGCGTCTGCCCCGAAGCTGCAAGGTCACTTGGCGGCGGTTGGCGTGGGCTCGATCGACGGTTCATTTTCTGTGAAAATCGTGGCTGTGCTGACGGTGTTCTTTGTTTGGCCCCACTTTTCCGCAATCTGTTTGTAGACTCCGTCATCGATCAGACCTTGCATGGCTACCTGAGCTGATTTGAGAAGCTCGGGCTGATTCCGGGCGACAGCAAACCCTGTCGGCTGAGCATCATAGGCGTCTCCAACATCCATCAGCTTTCCGCCAACCTGCTTGTTGACGTAATCGCTAGTGGTGGAGTCGTCGAGTTTCGCATCGACCCGACCATTCAGGACACCTTGGACCAGTGCCGATTGCGTCTGGAAGACCGACACATCGATCTGCGGTTCTCCTGCTTTCGCGCATTCCTGGCTTAGTGTTGCCACCTGTGTTTGTGCCGCCGATCCGGTAATTACGCCAACCTTATGGCCACAAAGTGTCGAAGTGCCCTCAATACCGTTGGAGGTGCCCTTCTGGACCGAAACGACGCTCCCAGCCGTAAGGAACTGAACAAAGTTGACCTGCTGGCGCCTTTCCTTAGTGATGGTGAATGTGGCCATCCCGATGTCGTAGCGGTTATTTGTGAGGCCTGCAATCGTGTTTTCGAAGGGAGTCTGGACGATCTCGATCTTGAGACCTAGCGCCTGGCCTAGTGCATTGACCAGATCGATGTCCATTCCCTCGTTGACTCCCTGCGCGGTTGTGTACTCGAACGGCGGATAATTCAGTCCACTTGCCACCGTGAGGGTGCCGTTGTCCCGGATCTCACTCGGCAGCAGGCTGCGAGCTTCCTCGTTCACAGCGGGTGCAGGGGCAGATGATGAGGTTGACGATCCCCCGGGGCTAGCCACGGATGCACATCCAGTTAAGCCAGTAAATGTGACGACGAGGGCAGCTGCTGCTACTGCGGTTTTGCGTTGAGTCGTAAAGCTAGTGAACAAGATGGCTCCTGAAGCTCGAGTGGCCGGAACGAAGAGTGAAACCCACAGCGCCTGGCGCTGCATTGGAGTTGGGTGTGATAAAAATTACAAGTTATTTGAATAGAAGTCAACAGTTGATTGAAATATCCTCGGCTTTACCTCGGAAAATCAATCAATCGTGTTACTTTACGTCAAGTCTGCAAGTCTGAGCTTGAAACGAGAGCTGCAGGTCGTTGTCAAGATGCTACTGAGATGTGCCGCCTGAACTGGTCCTTGGATGACGTCGGCGGATTGCTCGCCTACGTCAACGGAATAAGCCCATCCCATCCATAACTTCAGGAGTCCCACCCTGTCACTTCGAGTTAAAATGGGTGGGTGCGAGGATGGGGCATTGCGACCGGCCTCCGCTCCACCAACTGGTCCTGAAGTTGACCCGGCATGCACAGAGTCTCCGGCAGATATACGGAGCTTCATCCTTGGAAGCCCTATCTCTCTGGTAGAGCGGAAGCTTCCATTCGAGTGCCTATGAAATTGAGTTCTCGGTCCTGTCCTGGAAGGAGTTCAAGGGTCCGCCTGACGGGCGCAGGTTGGGGTGCAGTTGGTCCTGGCCGGCATGATCAGCTGTGGGGTTGTCATTCACCAGTGACGAAGTCGGGCATTGCTCGCCGCGGGGGCTTTTCGAGGGGTCAACGTCTGGGCCATGTGCTCTCGGGAGATGACTCAGTCATGCCGTGGTATACGGCTAGGACGTTTTCGTAGGAAAGCCATATAAGGCCGTGAACTACGGCTTCAATGGAAGCCTTGCGGCTTGCGTTTCCAGCTCCAGCCCGTGGAATTCCGGGTCTGCGGATGCTCGGTGTTTGCCTGAAGCATCATGCTTTGATTCCCCGACCTAGACCGCCACGCATCATTGTTTCCATGCCCAACAGGGCCGTGAGTGGTGGCGACTTGTCACGTCGAAACGTGTGGTGTCCCTCCTTTCATGCCGGCGAAGGAGGGATCCAGACGTTTCATCGACCACAGTATGGTGCAACACCCTCGGTAGCTCATTTTCAAAAGTCACCTGTAAGAGTTCGTCGGGGAACAAGGCAGGGCGAGCAAGGAGGACTGTTGACATCGGGTTGTCGGAAGTCCGTTGAACCATCGTGCATTCTTCATCATTCGTGTACAACAAAAAGCAGCGGCAATCCGCTAACCGACGACGAATGGGTCTCGGACGGAGCCCGTGAGCTCGACCCACACCGACTTGGTTTCAGTGTAGGCGTCAAGTGACTCAATGCCGCTTTCCCGTCCGAGACCTGACAGGCCGTAGCCCCCAAAGGGTACACTTGGCGCGATGACCCGGTACGAGTTGATCCAAACTGTGCCGGCGCGGACGCTGGCGGCGACGCGATGGGCGCGGTGCACATCCTTCGTCCAGACCGCACCTGCCAGTCCGAACGGGGAGTCGTTGGCCAGCTTAATGGCCTCGTCCTCATCGGTAAATGTGTACACAGCCAAGACCGGACCGAACACCTCCTCGCGCACAATCGTGGAATCGGGGCCTACTCCCGTCAGTACCGTGGGTTGGATGAAGAGGCCACCGAGTTCGGATGCCGCAGAGCCTCCACATTCGGCGGTCGCGCCCTCGTCGCGGGCGACTTGCAGATAGTGCATGACCTTCTGGTATTGGGGCGCGTTGGCCACGGGCCCCATTTCGGTGGCGGGGTCCATCGGGTCGCCTAGCTTGATCGAAGAGGCGCGCTCGGCAATGCTTCGCACGAGCTCGTCGTGTACGGACGAATGCACGATCAGCCGGGAGCCAGCCATGCAGGTTTGCCCTGTCGCCGCAAACACCCCAGCGATGACCCCGTTAGCGGCCGCAGCCAGATCAGCGTCTGGGAACACAATCTGAGGAGACTTCCCGCCTAACTCGAGGGTGACTGGGTTGAGGTTCTCTGCAGCTGCCCGGGCCACGAGGCGGCCGGTGCTTGTTGCCCCGGTGAACGCGACTTTATCCACGCCCGGATGTGCCGCCAGCGCTGCTCCGACCCGAGGATCCTGGCCGGTCACGACATTGATGACCCCTGGTGGAAAGCCCGCCTCAGTGAACAGTTCGGCGAACGCGACGGTCGAGGCCGAGGCATGCTCGGATGGCTTGACCACCATTGTGCAGCCCGCAGCCAGGGCTGGAGCAACCTTCCAGCTCAGCAGCATCAAAGGAGAGTTCCATGGCGTGATTGCAGCCACCACGCCGATCGGCTCCCTGCGTGTGTAGACGAGGTAGTTGGGATTTGGCGACGGGATCTGCCGGCCTTCCAGTTTGTCGGCCAGCCCGGCGTAGTAGTAGTACCAAGAACTGAGGCTTCGCATTTGCCCGAGCATTTCTCGCAGCAGTTTTCCCGTGTCCGAGACTTCAAGCCTAGCGAGCGACTCTGCTCGCTCGTCGATCAGTGAAGCCACGCGTCGCAATAACTGCGCGCGGTCAAACCCGGTCATTCGCCCCCACTCACCGTTGATCGCTTTCCGGGCGGCATCGACTGCTGCGTCGACATCCTCGGGCGTCCCGTCCGCGAGCACCGCCCATGCCTCCTGCGTGTAAGGGTTCAGTGACTCGAATGTCCGCCCTGACACAGCATCGGTGGACACGCCACCAATCACCAACTTGAAGCTCTCGAGTTTCGTCATGTGATCTCTCCTCCTCAGGGTAGTGAAAATGACATTTTGCGGTTGCAAGTTGCACCGGCAATGGGATTTGGACGATCCGTATCATCTGTCCGGCCATCCGTCGGGCTGCGGCCTAAGGCCTGAGCGCAATCTCACACAAGACGCAACGCGTTTTCCCACAATGAGACGGAGGACGCAGGAGCCTCGACCATCGGGTAGTGACCAGCCCCAGGCAGCATCTCAATACGCCCGTCCTGGAGTGCATCTACGGTGTCTGCCAGATAGTCCGGGGTAATAAACGGGTCGGACTCGCCGTAGAACAATGTGACGGGCATGGTCAGCTCACGAACCTGGTTCATGAACGACGGGCTAGTCCAGTTCCGGAGGTAGGCGTCCCAGGTGCGCTGGTCCATTGAGGCCCGACCACGTGCCACCAGTCGTCGCAGATCCTCCGGGTCGATGTTGGGGGCCAAACCCGCCATGGCGGCTCCAGGATCTTCCCAGGCACCTGCGAAGGCTCGATAGGTGTCGTCATCAAGCGGCGTTCCCCCTGGTGACGCCGGGGTGACTGCGGCAACTGACAGTACGCGGAGGGGAGCCAGCGTCGCCACTCGGATTGCAGCCGCACCGCCCATAGAGTGGCCAAGGACCGAAAAATGGTTCCAGCCGAGCAAGTCTGCGGCGGCCAAAGCAGCTTGCGCCATTTCGTCCATCCCCTCGGCCGGCCCGCTATCATAGGCGGCTCCGTAGCCTGGGAAGTCGACATAGGCGAACGTGAACCGGCTGACGTCGCTAAAGGGGCGCGCTGCCAGCCAGACTCCGCTGTCCAGCACCCAGCCATGAAGAACGATGACTTTGTGGGCACCGGCGCCCTCAACTGCTGCAATTGACATAACACTGTTCCTGCCTTGAACCCCGAAGCGGCTCGAATCTCCGGGAATGACCATGACCAACGTAAGGCGTACGCTGCGGGGCCCGACTGTCGCGGAACTGAGACAGTCCCAACCAGACCAGGATTGACGAGGCTGATGTGCAGCGCACTGCGCAACCGGAGGCAACGCAAGCCTCCGAATTGACTTCGAAAACGACAGGACGGGAATTCGTTTCAATGGTTTACTACGTGGTGAAGTGGAAATACACCGAGGACAACGCCAAAGTGGCAGCGGCCAGGCAGGCGCACGTCGACTACCTCAAGGAGATCCAATCCGCGGGATCCCTCGCAGTAGCTGGCGGATGGTCAGACGGCAGCGGCGGCCTAGTCGTCTTTGACGTCGAGGATCGGAATGAGCTGATTCCGATCCTCGAGAACGACCCGTTTACCATTGAGGACGTCATCGTAGAGACGGAGATTCACGAATGGAAAGTGGGAGTGGGATCCGTGGGGAATTGATGGCAGAGCAAGGCGCCTGGGCCAGCACTAAAAAGTCCAAACACGACAGATTTGTGTACGAGCACGAGAAGCTGGCGACCCTGGTACAAAAGAACCGTAGGTTGGAGCCACCCGCTGAGTTCGCTGCCAGCGCCAAGGTAGGCTTCGACACCTATGAGGTTGCCGCCGCGGACCGCCTTGCGTTATGGCAGAGCAGGCTGAAAGCATCAGCTGGTCGGAGCCATTTACCGAAGTCCTTATTTGGACAAACCCTCCCTTCGCCAGATGGTTTGTCGACGGCAAGCTCAACGTGGCCTATAGCCGTCTGGACCGGCACGTTGACCTACGGAGACCTCAAAGGCCGTGTAAGCCAGCGAACGCTCTGACTGCCCTTGGGGTCATGGCTGGCGACCGTGTTGCGATCTACTTAACGATGATCCCCGAAGCCGTCGTAGCGATGCTCGCGTGTGCTCGCATCGGCGCGCCTCATATGGTGGTGTTTGGTGGGCCTCGGGGGACGCACTCGGTTCGCCAATCGATGCCTGCGACGCCAAAGCTGTCATCACCGCTGACGGTGGATATCGCCGCGGCCCGCCATTTGCTCTGAAGGCAACGGTTGATGAGGACCCGGAAAACCTGTTGCTGCCGAGAAGGTGCAGAAGGTCCTTGTACTACGCCGCACCGGACAAACCGGTGCCGGGGACGATGACGTCGACGCTTCGAGGCAAGACGTCCCTGAACTGCGTCGGCGCAGCACGTTCCCGAGGCGTTTGACGGAGAGCACCCGCTCTACGTCATGTACACGTCGGGGACGACTGACAAACCTAAGGGCGTTCTGCACACGACTGGGCTACCTCATAGCACGTCCTTCACCCACCACACGATTTTCGCCTCAAGCCCGATACCGACATCTATTGGTGCACCGCCGACATCGGATGGGTGACCGGACGCTCCTAGATTGTTTACGGACCCCTCGCAAACGGTGCCAAGCAACGAGGACACTCTGGATACCCCAAATAAGGGCCGCTGGTGGGAACTTGCCCAGGACTATGGGGTGTCAATCGTATACCGCACCCACCGCGATCAGCACTTGTATGAAGTGGGGCTATAAAATCCCCGCCAAATTCGACCTATCGAAGATCCGGTTGCGCGGCTCAGTCGGAGAGCCGATCACCCCCGAAGCCTATGCTCGTATCGCGAAACGATCGGGGGAGCGGCAAACAACGGGCACGGCGCGCCGGTCGTCGACACCTGCTCGCAGACCGAAACCGGCATGATCATGATCAGTCCGTTGTCGGGCGCCACCGTGGCGAAGCGGATTCTGCGATAAGGCCGATCCCCGGCGTCTGCGCAGATATTGTCGATGACATCGGCCAGTCCGTTCCCATGGATCCAGTGAGTACCTCGTAGTTGCCGATCCGTAGCCGGCGATGCTGCGCAGCTTATGACGCGATGACGAACTATTCATCAAAACTTATTGGTCGCGCTTCGGCGAGCAGGTGTTCTACTTCCCCGGCGACGGCGCGAAGAAGGACCGCGACGTGGCATATGGATATTGGGCCGCGTCGACTATGTAATGCACGTTTCTGGGCATCGACTTTCTATAAGCAAAATCGAGGGGTTTGCTCGCCCCTCACCCGATTGTCGCGGAAGCGGCTGTGGTCGGTGCGACAGGCGCGACGACTGGCCAGGCCGCGGATGCCTTTGCAACTCTGCGCGAGCCCGTGGGAGACGCCGGTGCGAACATCGTTCAAGAGTTGCGCGATGATGTAGGAGATAGATCGACGCCATCGCCAAGCCACGCAAAATCCTGATCGTCGCCGAGCTGCCCAAGACTTGCTCTGGAAAGATCATTCATAGCCTACTACGTGACATCGTGGAGGACTGTGCGGTCTATGACGCGACCGCGCTTGAGGATTCGTCCGTGATTGGCTCGATCTCGTCGGCGCACCGAAAGGACGGCCTGGGCCGGTAGCCAGTCGCCCTTACCTGTCCTGGGGCCGTTCGTTGCAATGCGCTTCCCGTTTCCCGAGGTGACCTGCGAGGCAGAGCTCCTTAACTTGCTTTGAGTTGTCCGGGTTGGCAAACGAAACAGCAGGACTGCATGGCTGGGACGTTCGTCGAGCAGCGCGTCACGATCGCATTCGGCAATCCAACCCGCCCGTGGGGTTGTCATTGGGGTGCGTTGTCGCCGATACCGACAGGTGCTTTCCGGCGACTCAAGGGGCCTCGGCTATTACGCCCTTCCTCGTTCCCATCGTCGCCGACAGCATCTGGAGGACTCCGCGACCTCTACCGGTCCCGCAGACCTAGAAGAAGACCTGGCTGTTGGGCTGGCGTGGCAGCCGCATCCTCGCGTTAGCCGACGAAGCCGACATCGAGGTCAGCCTTAGCAACAGAAACCCGAAAGTCCCCACATACCCACCAAGGCCGACCTCTGCCTCATACAGCGGGATCCGGCTCATCAACCAGTGTGGCCACTTGACGACGAGGAGATGCTACGCCCGCAGGTGGTGCATTATACTGGTCAAGGGGAACGATGCAATGATGCACGCCCATAGAGAGATACGATGATGGCCGATGGCACGGTAGATGTGGGCGAGAGCAACGCCGGGATCATGGTCACTCACGACCTTGAAGAGGCTCGGCACATCGTCACGGACGTTTACAGTGCGCATGATCTCGAGTCCAAAGACGGCCAGCCCTTGGACTTCAAACTCACGCACGTTGCTTCGGAGCGGCTCACAATCGGGCGCCTCTCGTACGGTGCGGATGCCGAGCTCTTCGTGCCGCCGATGCTGGCCTGCTATCACATGAATCTGCCGCTCACTGGCAAGACCATGGGTAGACAGCACGGGGACAAAGCGATGGTGTATGGTCAGCGCGGCGGCATCATGTTTTCTCCAACGGACCCGCTTACGGTCCGCTGGAGCCCGGAGACCGTGCAATTCGCAGTCAAGTTTCAGCGGCGTTCCCTTGCAGATCACCTGGGTGATCTCATCAACCGACCAGTCGAGAGGCCAATCCAATTCGACCTGGGAGTCGATCTGACAACCGCCCTTGGGCAGGCACTCTTGGCCAGCGTCACGTTTTTCCAACAGGAGATGTGCCGGCCTGGCGGCATCGCCACCATGCCAATGGCTCGGGCTGAACTGGAGTCTTTGGTCATGACTCAGACTCTGCTCGCGATTCCGAACTCGTTCAGCGAGCTGCTGCACGCCCATGAACCACAAGCGCCTCGATCGAAGGTTCAACGTGCGATCGAAATCATTGAGGCCAATCCGGACTCCACTCTTTCCGTCAGTGATATGGCGAAGGCAGCTGGAGTGACCGCTCGCGCGCTGCAACGAGGCTTTAAAGAGGAGGTCGGAGTTGCCCCGGCGACGTTCGTACGTTCCGTTCGTCTCGACCGCGTGCACGCTGACTTGCTGGAGTCCGCAGGTCTCATTTCGGTGACGGACATCGCCATGCGGTGGGGTTTTTTCCACTTGGGCCGCTTCGCGCAGCAATACCACGAAAGATTTGGAGTGCTTCCGTCGGAGACAGCTCGGCGCCTCCCACGGCACGGCATTTAGAGCGTCCGCGCACGTCGTTCGGGCGTCGCTTGTCCAACCACGAGTGAGATACGGGATAGTCCACTTCCCGGTCGAACTCGGAAGATTATGTCGACGAAGCCCCTGCCATGGCCGTCCTGACCTTGCGCTGGTCGACGCACCGCTGTGCTGCGGACAGTGTGGGCAGGGAGCCCTGGCGCTGCCCCGAACCGAGGGCGAAGTTGGTCGGGCCAGCCCGGCAAACGCCCAAGACCGGGCACGCATTCAAGAATGTCTGAGACAATTTTGACGATGACAACGCAGCCGTCGATGGGGGCAGCATCATCGGGGTACAGCAGGCCACACTAGGTGATGGCAGCCGTAATGGGTGGTCCTCAGTCCGGGAATCAGTACTAGCGTCCGCGCGTGCGGAGAAACTCACCGAACAGGCTAGGGCATCGTTCGGTCAGCAGAGAGTTGGGCATTGTCCTGCCTGCGACAACCATTCGTGACCGCACACATGTCTGCTGTCCTCACTTGCAGCGAGTCGGGATCGCAGTGCGACATGCGACTTAGCGAGGACGCAATCGGGTGGGCCCAACGGTGGTCACAGGATGTATGGCTTCGTCACCCTGCGACCACCGTGACCTTGCGATGTGCCTATCGAACGTGGGTAAGAGACACGTGCTCTTCCGCGAAGCTCGCCGCGGCGTCAACGATTTCAGTCCAACGCGGAACGAAGGCGCCCATGTTCAAGGAGGCATGAATCAGCCCCGGGAGGCGAACCAGATCGGTCGTCACGCCAGCCGCCTGGAGATTCGCCGCATACTCTTCGGCTTCGTCACGTACCGGGTCAACTTCCAGACTCACAACAAGAGTTGGAGGCAAGCCGGTCAGATCTGCTCGTGACGGAACCGCTGCCGGCGAAACCCGGTCTGCTTCATTCGGCATATACAGATCCCACATCTGCGCAAGCGCCGCGAGGTTCAGCGGGGGACCATCGACGTACCTGCGTCGCGACGGCGTGTCGGCGTCGGGGGCAATCGGCGGATAGAAGAGAAGCTGCGCTGCAATCTGCGGGCCTTCGTTATCTCGAGCCCGGTGGGCGACCATGGTCGCGAGATACCCACCTGCGCTCTCGCCCATGACGATCAGTCGGGACGGATCGCCGCCATACTCTGCCGCATGTTCTGCAGCCCAAAGGAGGGCGGCATAGGAATCATCCAAGCCGGCCGGGTAGGGGTTCTCGGGAGCGAGGCGGTAACTCGGAGAGACCACGACCGCCTTGAGCGCCGCAGCCAATGCCGTAACCGGAGAATGCGCCATGTCGATGCTTCCCAGACTCCAGCCTCCAGGGTGGTAGAACACGGCAACAGGGAAAGGCCCCTCGCCCTCGGGAATGTAAACGCGCACCCGCCTTTCGCCTCCGCCGGCTGACGCGTAGGTAGTTTCGGTCATCGTTACACTCGGGTCTGGCGCCGGTTGGAGCATGGTGTATGTCTCGACCAAGGAACGCTGCTCTTCGAGATTCAGCGTGTCGAATGTTCGAGGCTCCATAGATAGCATTGCGCCCCACAAGCTCGCGACCGAAGGGTCAAGGTCGAGCAAAGGTGGCGATGGCCGATCTTCCCCGTCGAGTTGGAAGCCTCCGAAGTCCGTCCGCTCGACGTCTGCGAAGATCGCCCTGTACAGCGGCGCACCACCGGCGAAGAACAGAGCGACGCGAGGCTTGCCCGGAATGTTGCCTCCCATATAGGAGGTGCCCTTCGTCTGCGGCACCAGAGTGAGGTTGGCAATGCCGTTCGAGAGGTCCATATAAGTGTCTGTGGCGTCTTCGCTTGCCTCGAAGGTATTTACCCCCTCAGCAAGAAGCCGCTGAACGGCAGCGCCTGCGAAGTCGACGTGGTCCTCGATCGCCAGCGGGTTGTTGTACAACGGGGTGGCGCTCTGCGGTCCAGTCAGCGCGAAGAAGTTGGGGAATTTGGGGACCGCAATTCCCAGGTAGGTGCGCGAACCCTCGGACCAGTAGTCGGAGAGCGACACCCCGTCGCGACCAACGAGTCCGAGGCGCTCAAGCGCCCCCGTCCACGCATCGAAGCCAGTAGCGAGAATGATGACATCGAACTCGTACTCGTCGCCGCCAGCCGTGCGAATACCGTTCGGCGTGAGCTCCACGATCGGGTTTTTTCGGACGTCCACGAGCGAAACGTTGTCTTGGTTGTAGGCTTCGTAGTAGTTTGTCTCAAACAGTGAGCGCTTCGTCGCGTAAGCATGGTCGACCGGACACAGCAGTTCAGCAGTCTCCGGATCAGCAACACGATTACGGATCCGATCGCGGATGTAATCCGTGAGAGTGTCGTTGGCGGCCTGGTTGAAAATGAGGTCCCCGTAGGTGGACATCAGAAGACGGAACGCTCCGCCATCGTAGTACTTGTCGTACATCTCGCGGCGCTGTTCAGGAGTCGCGGCCAGCGCAGAAGGTTCGGCTGGCGGGTAGGGCGCACCCAGAAAGTTGTTTCGGCACTGCTCGCGGTAGCTCGAGTAGTTGTCGATGACCTCGTCCAATTCGTCTTCGCGCGTCGGCCCGTTTCCGAGGGGTGTGGCGAAGTTCGCGGTTCGCTGGAAGACCGTAAGGCTGCCGACTTCCTTCGCGATGGCACCGATGACCTGAACGCCCGTCGAGCCCGTGCCTATTACCGCCACGCGCTTGCCAGCGAAACTTACCGGCTGGTGCGGCCAACTACTGGTCCTGTACAGCTCCCCCGTGAATGTGTCTGCACCCGGGAAGTCGTCCTTTTTGGGAGCGCTCATACCGCCGACGGCACTTACCAGGAACTTCGTTCTAACAGATTCGCCATCATCGGTTTCGACCGTCCACCACGAGTTCGCCTCGTCCCACACTGCTGAGGTCATACGTGTGTTGAATGTGAAACTGCGACGCAGATCAAACCTGTCTGCGACATGTTCGAGGTATCTCAGGATCTCGGGCTGGCCAGCGAACCGTTCAGTCCAGCGCCATTCGCGCTGCAGATCCTCGTCAAAGGAGAACGAGTACCAGACGCTCTCAAAATCACAGCGGGCACCCGGGTAGCGGTTCCAGTTCCAGACGCCCCCCGGCCCGGGGGAAGCCTCGAAAGACCTAACTCGCAACCCCAGCATGTTGCGGAACTTGTGGGTGGCGTAGAGACCGGCGAAACCTGCGCCGATGACAACGACGTCAACGTCAGGCGTGCCTGCTGCGGCGGTGTATTTCGGAAGATTGCTACTTGGAGGATTTAAAGTATTCATACGGAAAGCATGTGGCTTACGTCACGCGGGGGACTGTCCCAAGCATTGGACACTCGAATCGGCCGGACGGCCGTGAAAAGATGGTTCGCACGACACCCATAGTGGCCTGTTGGGCATGCTCTGAATGGCAGGGTTCCGCGTACCCGGTTGCCGTGCCCCACTTTCTGATAGTTTATTGGACTTGGGTGTGGGGTAGGGGAGTGTCGACGAGGGACCCGCTTGCGGACGCGCAGCGTGCACCTGGATGAAGCTACGAGACGAGCCCGCCCGGCGCGCCCGAAGTCCCTGACGAAAAGACGGCAGAGGATGGGGCGTTGACCGGCCCACGATCTACGGAGGCAGCCGCCTGCTGTCGTCGATCGACCGATCCCGCTGTGCATGTGGCGTCAGCCCCGGATCGTAGCCTTGGCATAGATTCTGCCCGAGGCGATCATCTCCGGCCCTGGGATCGAATCTGGGCATGAGCGCGAACGCTGTCGGCGGAGTCTCGGAATGCCGAAGCCGACTCCGCCGGAAGAATTTGCCCCGAGAGCCTGTGGCCACGATGAGCACCGTTCAATGACCGATACACTCGATTCGGCGACCTTACGACTTGGAGCGGGTCACTGCCCGTCCTGGTCCGGCCATTATCGCCGGTCGGTCCTACGGCGCTGTCCTGAACGGGTAGAGAGAACGCATGACCGCGACCAAGATGTACCTGCCGCTGATCGCACCGAGGGCGATGGCCAGCACCCGGATCTAAGTCTGGTTCGTAGTATGAGCAGACGGACCCCATAGACGGTCGATTTAGACACCAGTATGCTCCAGTCGAACAAACCGCCAGCAGTAACCAGCCCGCGAATATCAGTCTGATGATCCAGTCGACAAACTACTAGTCATCCCAACCACTGCTGCCCGGCACACGATGAGCGGCCCCCGGGAACCAAGCCCAGGAGCCGCTGACGATGCACTCTTGACTACTGGATCTTAATCAGTGTGTCGTTTGCCCTCCGTCTGTCGAGTACACTGTTCCTGTTGCAAAGGCCGCGTCGTTACTGAGCAAGTACGCCACGGTAGACGCGATGTCTTCCGGCTGGGCATACCTGCCCAGAGGGACAGTTGAGAGAAAGGCCTCGCGACTTCCGGGGCCGATCTGCTGCTCGAGGGAGGTCATCATTCGTCCCTCAACCGGCCCCGGCGCAATCGCGTTGACACGAATGCCGCGAGGAGCGAACTCTAGCGCGGCCGCCTTGGTCAGCCCGATGACGGCGTGCTTTGAGGCGACGTACCCCGAAACGCCGGGGAATCCGATCAGTCCGGCGACGCTCGCCGTATTGACAATTGAGCCCCCGGGGCCCATAGCTGCGCCTGCATGTTTGAGTCCAAGGAACACACCCCTGACATTGACATTGAGCACCTCGTTAAACTGGTGCTCGTCGTATTCCTCAATCGGCTGCGCCGGTCCCAGGATTCCTGCATTGTTGAAGTATGCGTCAAGACTCCCGCCCAGTTCCTGAGCGGCCACTATCGAGGCTTGGACTGCAAGAGCATCTGTCGCGTCGGCAGCGAAGGATGCCATCTTGGTACCGAACTTTTCGGCCAAGCGGACCGTTTTAGCCAGGGCTTCGGGGTCTCGCCCAACGCAAAGGACGTTGGCGCCTTCGTTCGCGAGGCGAAGGACGGCAGCCCGGCCGATGTCGCCCGTAGCCCCCGTCACGATTGCTGTCTTGTTCTCGAATCTCCGCATGTTTTGGTCTCCGTCTAATTTCTCGCTCGAGTGTTGTGGATGAGCATTGCGTGTGCGTTCTCCGCTGGGTATCTATCGGATTGCTCGTAACCTGCTCTGGCCCAGAGGCTCACTAGGCAAATAATCCTCGAAATCTCGCCGATGATGACTGTCCCAATTTGCTACAGGTCCAAGAGCACGAACGAGCGGGCGTTCTGCACGGATCGGTTACCGAAACGCGTCGGTCGGCCGGCCCGAACCGCGCTTGCCGCGGTCGGAGTTAGCCAAGGGCGAGCATCTCGATCGGTTTTCGCCTTGGAGTGGGACCCTGAGCCATCCACTGCTCGACGGCATGATCGGCGATCTGCACAGCTTCGCCGAGATAATCGTCAGGATCCAGTGGCGGCAAATTTTCGATATCCGTGTTCCTTGTTGCATCTGAAAGAGCCCCGGCGAGATCCTGCCCGTCCTCGCGAGAACGAGCGGCCGCGGCGTAGACAAGGTCATGGGCGCGGCTATGTCCCAACGTCTGCGCCAACCTCATCATGTAGGCCTCCGACATGATGAGACCCCCGTCCTGACGAAGGTTGCCTCGCATGCGCTCAGTATCAACGCGCATCCCTTCAGCAATAACTGCAGTCTCCTGAAGCGCGCCGCCAGCGAGAACGGCGAGCTGTGGGAGAACCTGCCATTCGATTTGCCACTCGCCAGCAGAACGCTCATGGCCGGCTTCTTGCATGCGCGCCAAAGATGATGTCAGTGCCCCAGCCGTACCGGATAGGCCAATGATGATCTCCGAGGAAATCGGGTTGACTTTCTGCGGCATGGTCGAAGACGCACCCCGATGGCTCTCGAACGGTTCGAAGACTTCGCCGATCTCGGTCCGGGACAGGTCAACGATGTTGCGTGCCAACTTGGCGCAGGTCGCGGTGATGGTCGCACACAGCCAACCGAATTCCGCCGGCCCATCACGATCGACATGCCATGGAATATCGGTGTTTATCAGATCAAGCCTGTCAGCGACGCTCGCGCGTACCCGGGAAGCGCTGGGCCCCAGGGCGGCGGCCGTACCGCCTGCTCCAAACAAGGAGACCAATGCAATCCTCGGCACGGCCTGCGCGATCCTTTGCCGATGTCGGGTGAATTGCGCGAGCAGCGTTGCAAGTGTGGCCCCGAATGTCGTCGGAACAGCCTGCTGGGCGTGGGATCGTGCAGGCATGACCGTAGCGCGGTGTTGGACGACTTGGTTTGCAAGTGCATCTCCAACTCGCTGGAGGCTGTGGTCAAGCGCTTCCAGGGAACGGGCCATTTGCAACGAGAGCCCAGTATCCATGATGTCCTGGGTCGTCGCCCCGAAGTGGACACGACCCGACGCCCCTGCATCAAGGGAATGGCCGATCTGGCGAACAAGTCCGAGGATCGGGTATCCCACGTTTCGTGCTGTTTTCCATAGGCTGGCCGAGTCGATGTTGTCGAACCTAGCTGCTTCAACGATGGCGAGTGCATCAGACCTCTCGATTACCCCGTATTGTGCTTGGGCAAGCGCGAGTGCGCGCTCCGTAGCAAGCCAGCCGTCGATGTTTGCGCGCTGCGAGAACAGCTCTTGCTGCTGCTGGTCCGCTGCGAGGTGGGTGAGAAGAGAGAACGCACCGCCGTTAATTCGAGGGTCCGGCACCGTCTGTGTCCAATCGGAATCTGCTGTCATTTGGTCACCTTTAATTGCTGTTGGGAGGGAGGGGTACTGAGCCTTGCCTGGGGAAAGCCCACGGCATTCAGCTTGCGGTAGAGCGTGGATCGGGCGATCCCGAGATAGTCGGCGGCGGCCAGTTTGTTGCCCTCGCAGCGATCAAGGGCATCCTGAAGAAGCGTTCGTTCGGCCTCTTCCATCGCGCTTCTCTGCCGGCCATGTGTCGTGTGGGCGGGGAGCCGAATGCAATGAGCATCGACGACCGATGTGGGCGCGACGCTGGCAGCGCGGCCAAGCACGACTTCAAGTTCGGCGATGTTTCCGGGCCATGAATAGCTCCACAACACCCGGCGCGCCTCAGGGCTGAGTCGCTTTTCGTGGCCACGGGAACGTTGTAGGGCAAGGATTTGGGATGCAATAGCCGGAAGGTCTTCAAGACGGTCGTTGAGGGCCGGCAGGACGACCCGGCTGTCAAACATGTCGCTGAGCAGGGCTGGAGTTCCAGTTGCCGCCGCCGTTGCGACCAGCCGGCTCTCCGGATGGCGATCCTTGAGCGCACTGACCAAGGCAGACATTGCAGCAAGCACGACCTCATCGAGGTGGGTCAGCAGGACGCACTTTGGTTCTTGCAGGGCACTCCAGACGTCGTTGCTCCATGCCTCAGCAGACGAATCGGCACAGTCAAACTCGTGAAATTGCTGATCAGTCCGTGACAGGACCTCCCGAGCAACAACCGCCTTGCCTGTCCCTGGATCGCCCATGATCAGTGTGAGAACGCCTTCGTTGCCGACACTTGCCAGCTGGCTGCGAGCATGCCGTGCGAGTCTGGACTGCCCAGGAAAGGCCGCAGCTAGGCCCCGCTCGGCACCGGCGTAGGCATTCACTTGGTCGGGATGGTCTACGGCACCCTCAATGGTCACGATCGCGCCCGCGAATTTCGCCCCGCAGTGCACCGGCTCGCATCGAGCGTTGACATGGCCGCGGCGGAGGCGGAGCATGCCGGGCGTCACCGTCCTACGTGCGATCACCCAGGACCACAACGACTGATGATCTGCCGCAGATACCCAGGCGCTGGCCTGAGCAGTGGCCATAACTAGTCGCTCATTGACCGCAACGACCGTCAGGCCCGTCTGGCTTGCCCGTACAAAGGCCAAAGCAAGGATCTCGTCGCGCCGAGTCTCAGCGTGAGCAACCGACCACGTCTCATGCGCAACCCGACCACGAACTGTCATTACTCCCACACACATCACCCGCTTCCCAGGCGATGTGGCTGTTTTCCATGGTACCCAGAACCGTCGAGCCCCATACCCGGGCGTCGACGGAACATGCGTTCCAGATTCGTTGCATCATTGCAGCTCCTCTTGAAATCCTCGTTAGGCTTCAACGCTATAAATCGGCGGTTTGCTGTGCTATCCGCAATAGGTCCGGCAGTATCCGCGACGCGACAGAGTACATATCGGGGAGCCCGGTCGCCAGAATTGATCCTGAAGATATCCGGCCGATTTTCTAAGAATGGATTTCAGAGGCACAATTCAAGCCGGGGCGAGACAGGAGGCGGTTACGGGGCTTCGCGTCTAGTTGGTTGGCGAGCCTGGCATTTGGCGTCTGTTCGAGCTCGGAGTTCCCAGACTTTGAATATTTACGCTAGGTCCTTCAGGCAGCCTTTGGCTGGGAGGACCTGTACGTGCGCAGGTTCACACCAGTTCGTCCGTTTCGCGCCGATGCGGTCGGTCGAACCGAAGTACGGGAAGTCCCACAGTGGCTTGCGGGTCAGGGCGAAGAACTGGGCGACAAGGCCGGAGGAGGATTGCTCCCTTGACCAGTTGCTCGCACTGGGTTCAGGGACGTTCTACGAAAATGTAACAGCTGACTTCGTCGGCTCGAGCTGGTTTCCGCAGGATTCCCCGGCTACGAGGAGATCATGGACGCCTTGGCCGATGCGTCGCATCCTGACCACGCCAGACAGCCCTGAGCATTGTGGACGATCTTATTCAGTCAACCCGATTTGTCGTATTCCCCGAATACGCGCCGCATCGGCTGCTTCGATTCTGACCAAGCAGGTACAGCTCCCCGCTGACGACATCGCAGAGAGGTAACCTCGGGGATGGCCGTAAGACCAGCGATGACATCTGCGCCCCGCAGCCGGGCCCGTCGCTGCACAAGAAGTATCGTGCGTCACCATGGGCCCTCGGTCGCCCCGGACTCCTTGATGGCATAACCGCTGAATAGGCCTCACGTTCAAGGCGGTCCGTTGCCTCACGCATTGTGGGACCCGAGAACGCGTTCCGCCAGTTGGGGTAGGCTCACGCGAGCGCTTCTACCGGGCTTCTGTACCGAATCCGTCCATCGATCTCGTCACCAGGATTCCGGGAGATTGGCGTTCCTAACCTCGGATTCTTTTATGTGCGACTGCGCGATCGTCCTGAGTGCGTCGATCACTACGGAAACTGCCCTGTGCACGACCTTCTCAGGACGGACCAGCATATCCACATGCCGGACAGTCTGCAGGCCGTCCAGAGGGCGCAGTACTACTTGCTGAGACTTGGGAATGTAAACAGTGTGGCGCGGCAGGAGAGCCAAGTGCTTTCCTTCCGAGACCATGGCGGCCGCGGTGCTGAAATCATTGATGCGATGCACTACGCGCATGGGGTGACCGGCGGCAGCCGCTACAGCGTCGAGCATGTCCGCTGGGGAGAACCCCGTATGTGTCGAAATCCACGTCGTGCCTTGGAGGTCTTCCGGACCGAGTGTCCGGCGGGCAGCCAGCGGGTGGGTAGCGTGCATGGCCACATCAAGGGGCTCACGCAACAGGGACAGCACAGCTAGTCGCTCCCGAGGCCAAGGTGGGGTGTGGCTCATTCTGTGCGCGATCACGATGTCATAGGAGGCAGTGAGCGCAGGAAATGAGACCCGGTCAACGTCTTCATCAACGCACTCCACCACAGGAAACCCTTCCGTCTGCTCCAATGCAGCCAAGTCGGGAAAGAATGTGACCGCCGCACTGTGAAATGCGCTTACGTGCACAGTGCGATTGATGCCGCCAACAAATTCCTCGACCGTAGCCTCCGCTTTCGTAATCGCTTCAGAGACAGCGATAGCGGCAATTGCCAGTGCATGTCCCGCGTCCGTTAACTCAACCGTTCGTCCACGCTTCTGTGTCAACGGTGCCTTGAACTTACGCTGCAGGAGAGCCAGCGATTGCGAAATTGCGGAAGGAGACACCCCTAGCGCCCGGGCCGTAGCGGCGACACTACCGTGGTCACCCAGTTCACGCAGCAAACTCAGTTGATAGGGATCCATAAGGCAAACCTTAAGTGTCGAAACCAAAATATGCCATTGGTATGTGACTTGCATCTTCATAAGATTGACTCACGTCACAGTCGGACTCAAGGAGCACGGACAAGTCGGCTCCACCAAGGCTGTCGTCGCATGCCCGATCCCCAACGCTCACAGGTATGCCTCCCAAGCCACCGCGTCCAAGCGGTGCATCGTTCAAAGGATTGTTAGTAATGTCTGAAATCACTTTGGAGCAGAACACTGCTACGGGCAGGGATGGCACTCCCCATCTGGCACGCTCGCTTAGCAACCGCCATATTCAGTTCCTGGCCATCGGCGGTGCCATTGGCACAGGCTTGTTCATGGGCTCCGGCAAAACCATATCCGCAGCCGGACCCTCCGTGATCTTCGTGTACGTGATCATCGGCTTCATGCTGTTCTTCGTCATGCGCGCCATGGGCCAGCTTCTGCTGTCCAACCTCAAGTACAAGTCCTTCAGTGACTTTGCGGGCGATCTTCTTGGCCCTTGGGCCGGCTTCTTTACGGGCTGGACCTACTGGTTCTGCTGGGTAGTCACGGGCGTTGCTGACATCGTTGCTATTGTGGGCTACGCAAACGAACTATGGCCGGGTATCCCCCTATGGGTCCCCGGGCTAGGGACCATTGTTATCCTTCTTCTCTTGAACCTGCCGACGGTCAAAGCGTTCGGCGAAACCGAATTCTGGTTCGCGCTCATCAAGATTGTCGCCATCGTGGCACTGATTGGCGTGGGCCTGGTCATGATCTTCACGGGCTTCCAATCGCCCGCGGGCACGGCCAGCTTCGCAAACCTATGGAGCCATGGCGGCTTCTTTCCGAAGGAATTTATGGGCTTCGTCGCTGGCTTCCAGATCGCAATCTTTGCGTTCGCTGGTATGGAATTGGTCGGCACCGCCGCCGCTGAAACCAAGAACCCGGAACACAATCTTCCCAGGGCCATAAATGCCATTCCCTTGCGCGTCATGCTGTTCTACGTAGGCGCCTTGGTCATCCTCATGTCCGTCACCCCGTGGACCGAGTTCAAGGCAGGCCACAGCCCGTTCATCGCAATGTTCTCTCTCGCTGGCCTCGGCATGGCTGCCACCGTGGTAAACCTTGTTGTACTCACCTCTGCGATGTCCTCAGCCAACTCCGGCATCTACTCAACTTCCCGGATGGTCTTCGGTCTCGCCAACGACGGCGACGCGCCCAAGATGTTCGGCCGGCTTTCCCGGCGCAAGGTGCCCCAGAACGCGTTGTTCCTCTCTTGCGTTCTGCTGCTTTCCAGTATCGTGGTCCTCTACGCAGGCAAAGATATCGGAGCAGCATTCGATATGGTCAGCACCGTCTCCGCACTCTGCTACATCTTCGTCTGGTCCATCATCCTGGCAAGCTACCTCGCATACCGAAAGTTCCGTCCAGAACAGCACGCGGTATCTCCGTTCAAGATGCCCGGTGGCATCCCCATGGTATGGGTGGTGTACGCATTCTTCGCGTTCATCCTTTGGGCGCTGACGACCCAGCCCTCAACCCTTATAGCCCTGCTCATCACACCTGCTTGGTTCGCGATTCTAGGAATTGCCTATGCGATTATCCGCAGGTCGCCGACCCATAAGGCCCGCGTTGCCCAGTGGAGGGCAAGCTCGGCAATGGATACCAGCCGGTCTGCTTCAGCACGAACGAGCGTCTAAGGCATAACCCGAAGGAGGCTTACGGCCAGTGTGCGCGATAAGGCCGAAGCCTCCTCTCGCGTTTCCGAAACCGGTGAATTAGCAGCCGGGACGTCGGGGCACCATCCCGCCTACCTGGACTCACCGGCAAGGAGGCCAAAGTGTTCGTTCTGTAAGCAAACTCCCCACTGTGTGTAGACAGACAACCAGCAATGCCGATGATGCTAGGCACTTCGGCAGACGTAAAGAATCAGGCAAGAGTGCTAGCTCGGCTTTCCGTCAGCATTGCTATTAGTTCCGGTGCGAAGGGACCACTCGGTCCTACTCATGACCAGATGGGTCCAAGTTGGAAACATTTAGAGGCCCGAGCCATGTGTCTGAGCTTTCCACTCATACCAGGGCAGCGCGGGCCCTGCTTGGGCTAGGTATCCGCACCTTCAATACGAGGGTCTTGCTGTAATGCTGGCTACGCAGCACCTCATCAACATGGTGACCGGCACATGGCGCATCTGGGCGGGCTGGTGTGCCTAAGACTGGAATGGCCCTCTGATCCCCGGACTTCCACGGGTTCTGCATCAATTGATTCCTGCATTCAATGCAATGTCCCAGATGGGTCCGTGGCGGTCGATTCAGCGGGACGGGGGATCGACTTCGGTGCGATGCCTTTCCGTCACCGGAGGACCACGTGTTCACCCGGAAAATCACGGGCTGGCGAAACCAGGAGTTGAGCCAGAACCTGGCTTTTGGCACCATCGAGGGCCGGGAACGGCTGGTGACACGGTTCCAGGAGTCCACGAACGAATATCCATGGCAATGGACGACAATTCGTTCAGCAAGAGTCAGGGGTCATCAACATCCTTCTCGCCATTGTCACAAGGTGGGACCTGTACTTTGCTCGCAAGTTGGGGTCGTCCGGTTTGCCAATGATCATTTCCGTGATTTGCGGCGCCGCGACAAACCAACTTACGAGGCTGACTAAGCTCATAACCACGAAACTGGGATCAAGGGTCTCATCCACCGAACCATCCCGCTGGGCCGCTGAGACCAGATCGACTTTCTCCTGATAGTGCGCCATCCGGGCCTGCCGCTCGGGCACCTCGGTGATTGAGAAATGAGCTGCCTCGTGTTGAACAAGCCGGAGGACATCCGGATTGGCGGTCATGAAGTCGAACAGTTCACCGATGTACTCATCTACCCGACTCGAATCAAGCTTGACGGCATCCGCCAGGTCCGTCAGGCGGAGCTGAAGCACCTTGGCGAAGAGCTTCTCCTTGTTGCCGAAGTAATTATAGATTTGGGCCTTGTTCGAATCAGCCATCGCAGCTATCCGGTCGACCCGCGCGCCAGCTATTCCTTCCGCAGCAAACTCTTGCACTGCGGCATCGAAAATCCGCTTCGTGGTCTGCGCGCGATCGTAAGGGGGCATACCTCATCCTTTCACGTGATCGATCTATTCAACCAAGGCCGCTTATGCAATAATACTAACTAGTTAGAAAGATTCTTTCCTTAGGTCAATAGAACGGATTCAGCATGAAGACGCTGTACATTGCGGAGGCCTTATCCTTGGGCGACGGACGCCAAGGCACTGCGCGGACCGAGGACGGGAAATTGGACTTGGTTCTGGCCACTCCCGTGGAGCTTGGCGGGGCCGGCAAGGGAACCAATCCGGAGCAGCTTTTTGCTGCCGGTTACGCAGCCTGCTTCCACTCAGCACTCCGTCTCGTGGGCCGTAAGGAAGGTGCTGACCTCACTGCCTCCACCGTGTCAGCCAAGATACATCTGGGGCAGCTCCCCGATGGCGGCTTCGGCCTGGCTGCAGAGCTTAGTGTGTCGTTGCCGGCACTGGATCGTCCTACCGCACGGGCCCTTGCCGCGCAGGCCCACCAGATTTGCCCTTACTCCAATGCCACACGTGGCAACATCAAGGTGGACATCGACATCGTCGACAGACAGCAGTAGCCGACCGCCACCATTTTGTCGGGCCTGATAGGGCCAACATTTGATTACAGCTGTCGGTCTGTTGAAGTGCCTTGGGCCCGTTAGCCGGATCAGTCCATGCAACTGGACTTGTGCACGGGAGGATTCCCCTCAAGGGCATCAGGTCATGCCATGTTGTCTTCGCCGACTCAACACATTGAGAAGTGAGGCAAGCCAATAGAGACCACGTCAGCTACAAGGTTTTCGAAAGGTCGCAGCATGACCGCCACAACAACAGGCCTACGGCTGAACACGCGAGCAACCATTCCACCTATCGGTTACGGGTGCTGTCCGACAGGACGCCCCGACATCGCCGGGCAACCGGCATCGGTTACCGTGCCTTTGATACAGCCACCTACTATGGAAACGAGAAGGCGGCTGGGCAGGCGATCCGAGACGCCGGGCTAAACCCGCAGATGTCTTCCTCACCCCCGAGTTGTGTCCTGGGGACTTGGGATACTCAGAAACCCGGAAAGCGTTTGAGGCTTCCCGTCGCCTCCTCGGTACGGACTTCATTGACCTTTACCTTATTAACTGGCCACATCAAGATTTCCGGCCTCATCGAAGGGACCTGGCGAGCCTTGGAAAGGCTCCTCGATCGCGGGAGCGTCGGAGCCATTGGAGTTTCCAACTTCGATGCCAGCGACCTCGGCACTCTGCCGCAGCATTCACGGATCGTACCTGCGGTCAATCAAATAGAACTGAACCCCCTGCGGCAACGAAAGGGGCTTCTCGCTGAATCACTGCCTGTGTATTCACACCACCGTCTGGGAGCCGCTGGTCAGGGCCGCCCTGTCCTGACCAACTTCCCACCCTGGTGGGCCAGAACACCAGGTCACCGCCGCGCAAATCGCGCTGCACTACTGCTCCAAAAACAGGTCGTGACGACCCTGGGCTCGGCCAACCTCACATGAATGGGGCAACCCTCGACCTGGACAGGTTCACCCTTGGGCCCATCCGAAATGCGACTGATTACGTCGCTCTCTGACTAAGAGAATCACTTACGAGACAAGGACTTCAATGAAAACAATCGGACGCTCAGACTTGTCCGTCTACCCATTGGCCCTCGGTGGCAACACCTTTGGTTGGACCTCCAACGAGAAGGAGTCCCATAATGTCCTGGATGCTTTCGTCGGA
The DNA here is from genome assembly GCA_050627125.1 of Arthrobacter sp. 21a14. GTDB lineage: Bacteria > Actinomycetota > Actinomycetes > Actinomycetales > Micrococcaceae > Arthrobacter. The sequence continues at coordinate 163,518 of CP192488.1, forward strand.
GAAGGCGGCAACTTCATAGACACTGCAGATAGTTATTCTGCCTGGGCCCACGGCAACACCGGCGGGGAATCCGAAACCATCATTGGAAACTGGATGGCGCTCCGCTCCAACAGGACAAACGTCGTGGTCGGAACGAAAGTCAGCCAGCACCCCTACTTCCGGGGGCTCTCCCGGAAGAACGTTACTGCAGCTGCCGAAGCATCCCTGCAACGCCTCGGCAGTGACTACATCGACCTCTACTATGCTCACTACGACGATGAGAGCATGCCGCTGGAGGAAACGGTTGGAGCCTTCGATGATCTGATCGTCGCCGGAAAAATCCGCCACGTCGGTATTTCCAACTTCACCGCGGACCGCATTCGCGAATGGATCCGGATCGCGGACGACAACGGCTACGCCCGACCAATTGCACTGCAACCCCACTACAACTTAGTTCACCGAGCAACCTATGAGCACAAACTTGCCGACCTCGCAGCCACTAACGGTCTCGGCGTCATTCCATATTGGTCCCTCGCCAGCGGATTCCTGACGGGAAAATACCGGACGCGCGAAGACCTGGCTGGTAGCCCACGAGAACAGATGGCGGGCAACTACTTCAGCGACGCAGGCTTACAGGTCATCTCCATACTCGATGACGTCGCACAGGAGCATGGTACCTCCATCGCCACGACGGCCCTCGCTTGGCTCCTCACCCGGCCCAGCATTGCCGCACCAATAGCCAGCGCACGCACCGTCGAGCAACTGCCCGCACTGATGGCAGCAGCCTCGTTGACGCTCAACGAACTGGACCTTCACCGGATTAACACGGCCTCATCGCTGATACAGGCTTAACACGTAACACATGATTCCCGGTTCGGGTCGCCCCAGCGGCCATAACCAGTAGCTCGTTGAGCGCCGCGACCATAAGGCCTATCTGGCTTGCTCGTACAAAAGCAATGCAAGGATCTCGTCGCGCTGAGTCTCAATTCTGGCCGTCGACGGAATTTTCATGGCCGCTATGGGCAGCTTTTAAAGGCCGCTAACTCAGGGCCAAGGCAGCAACGCCGCGATCCACGTCCCGCTCTTATCACCTGAGTAGAAACTGGGGAGGTCGCCACAACCCTCGGAGCCGAAAACGACTGGACTCTGGTTCAGTAAGGGAGTGGGCAGGTCTAATGGCCACCGGTGGGCAGTTTCCTGACAGTCAGTGGGCAATTACTTGGCCGCCTAGGGCAATTTTCATGGCCGCTACCAGAAGGGTCATATCTGCAGGCTGCGTCCCAAGATGACACACAAACTAGCAGGGCCTCCCCTAGTATTATCATTTCCCTGCCTTTCCTGGGCAATCCTAACAATCGGAAGGAATTACGCCTGCAGGTGTCACCTTCATTCACCAAGCTCGGTATTCGAGCGTCTGGCCGAATGGTACCGCTTCGCTGAGGGCGACACTGAAAGTGTCGTGTGAATGACGGGTGATGAGAATCCCTCTTCGACCTTCCCCTATGGCCTGGGCTTGCACAGTTGTTACGGCTCTATCCAGCTGTTGGTTCAGGTTAGAACGATCTTTCGCCACGATCTTGATAATCAGTTCAGAGGAAACTTCCGCCCCCGCTGTGCCTTCTGGACTCCGTATGATCTCAGCTCCCTGGCTGCCTGAATCGTCAAGGCCGGATTCATGATGCCAACACCCGTCCCAGGTAGCGGAAAAGGAAAGTCCTGGTGGAAATCCCTCTTCCATCGTCTCTGTGGTCTCCGAGAAGGAGTCTTTCGTTTCCAGTTCCTCCCCCAAGAGATCCGGTCCTTCCCGCGGTCCTCTCTTGGAGTCGATACAGGTGGATTGGTGCAACCCATTTGTGATCTCATCACCACTACGGTTGAAGAACCGTTCATCACCGTCACATGACATCTGTTGCTCGCGTTGTCTCCAGTACAAACCGAGGCTCCAACGGTTTGGTTGGCTGGTCCTGGTCTGCGTCATAGGGTCCAATCGAGTCAAAGGCCAAGCTAATTGACTGAGGAGCATTGGTCGCTTTGGATGCCTGATCGCATCCAAGGTTACTGATTATCCGCCGAGCTTTCATGGCGGTGTCCTTCTTTCTTGTAGTTGTGTTGCACAATTCGACGTGAGAACGGATCACCGTTCGTTTGGGATCCGGGTTCTTACCATCGCCGCAGCTTTTCTTGAGTCCTCCTTAGGCTTTAACGCTATAAATCTGAGGTTTGCGATGCTATCCGCAATGGGTTCGGCGGTATCCGCGACGCGACGCAGCACCTGCTCATGACTCCACCCATGACGGAAGGCAAGAGGTGAGTCCTCTCCTGTGAAGGCAGCCAAGTCGTCGTATCCTCTGGTTCACGTTCGCAGGATCCATTCGCGGGACTCTAGAGTTGTGCCGCATGGCACTTCGTGGTCGACACGAACGGTGTATTTGCCGTAATCGCGTTGTATGACCAAGATTCCCTGCCTGCGTTCAAGAGCGGCGGGTATGAGGCTGCTGATGGCACGGTTAAGCTTCTCGTCTCTGCTCTGGGGCTCCCCCAAAGTGATGACTTCAAGGGAAAGAGGAAGTGCTGGGCTTAGGAACGCGCCGTCGCCCGTGAGCGAGAAGGCAGCACTGGCTTCCGGTTCGTGAAACTTGTAGGACACAAGTCCTCCTTTACTAGAGCGACCGGCGTATCGGGTCGGAATTGTCTTTATGTGGTTTCTGCCGGATCGCACAACCTGCCTACAGTCGTCTCGTCTGGTAGAGCGGAAGCTTCCATCGACTGCGTATGAGCTTGATTCCTGGCGATCGTCCTGCAAGGAATTCAAGGGCAATCGAGGGGCGTCAGAGTGGGTGTACCTTTATGTAACTCACGGGAGCTTTTGTGCAGCTTGTTAGCGCTCGATGTCGCCGCGGATGAAGGCTTCCACCTTGTCGCGGGCGAGGTCGTCGTTGAACTGCTCCGGCGGGGACTTCATGAAGTAGCTGGACGCGGAGAGCAGCGGGCCGCCGATGCCGCGGTCCAGGCCAATCTTGGCCGCGCGGATGGCGTCGATGATCACACCGGCAGAGTTCGGGGAATCCCATACTTCGAGCTTGTATTCCAGGGAAACGGGAGCATCACCGAAGTTGCGGCCCTCGAGGCGGACGAAGGCCCACTTGCGGTCGTCAAGCCAGGCAACGTAATCGGACGGCCCGATGTGGACGTCGTCAGCGTGAAGCTCAGCCTCAACGTTGGAGGTGACGGCCTGCGTCTTGGAAATCTTCTTGGACTCAAGGCGATCGCGCTCAAGCATGTTCTTGAAGTCCATGTTGCCGCCAACGTTCAGCTGGTACGTGCGGTCCAAAGTGACACCGCGATCCTCGAACAGCTTGGCCATCACGCGGTGGGTGATGGTGGCACCGATCTGGCTCTTGATGTCGTCGCCCACGATCGGAACACCCGCTGCAGTGAACTTGTCAGCCCACTCCTTGGTTCCGGCAATGAAGACGGGGAGAGCATTGACGAAGGCCACGCCAGCGTCGATGGCGCACTGGGCATAGAACTTGGCAGCCTGCTCCGAACCAACGGGCAGGTAGCAAACCATGACGTCTACCTTGGCTTCGCGGAGGGCGGCGACGATGTCGACGTCTTCCTCGGGAGCTTCGACGATGGTCTCGCGGTAGTACTTGCCCAAGCCGTCAAGGGTATGTCCACGCTGAACGGTGACCCCGCTGGCAGGGACGTCGGCAATCTTGATGGTGTTGTTTTCGCTGGCCCCGATGGCGTCGGCAAGGTCCAGTCCAACCTTCTTGCTATCAACGTCGAAAGCAGCAACGAACTGAACATCGTTGACGTGGTACTGGCCGAACTCGACGTGCATCAGACCCGGAATCGTGGCCTTGGGGTCAGCGTCGCGATAGTACTGAACACCTTGGACCAGCGATGCGGCGCAGTTTCCTACGCCGACAATGGCAACACGAATCGGATGTGAAGACACGGAACTCCTTGGAAAGTTGAATTGGATGTGGCGGACCCGGTCAGGTCCGCCACATCCAATATTGCGGCCGTTCGAGCGCACGTCCTGTTGGCGGCCGGGTTGTGCGCTTTCCTCCTGGGCAGTTTGATTGGTCCAGGACGATTACCTCTGGTTTGCAGAGTCGAGTGTTAGATGCCGGCGGCCGATTCTTCGAGTGTTCCGTCCGCGCCAGGGCCGCTCTGGACCTGATGATCGGTCAGCGGAACGATACGGGTGTGGATGGCATCGATGATATCTGCGGGGGTAACGAAGTACTCCCATTCGAGTTCGGCTGGGGGAGCTATCCAGTTGCGGGTACCCAGAACCGCGACGGGGGCGTCGAGATCGTCGAATGCTTCGCTGGTTACCTTTGCTGCCACGGTGTTGAGCCAGCTACCACGGAGGTTTGCGTCCGAGACGCAGACAAGACGTCCGGTCTTCCTAACAGATTCCAGTAGCAAGGTGTAGTCGAACGGAACCAGGGTGCGCGCGTCTATGACCTCCGCGCCGATGCCATAGGTGGCTTCGAGTTCCTTGGCGGCATCGAGTGCGCGGTACAGGGCCGCACCGACGGTAAGGATGGTCAGGTCTTCTCCACTACGGGCGATATTCGGTGTGCCGAGGGGCGTGAGGTAGCTTTCGATCGGCACGCCCTCAGTGTGGATCGTCTCTACTGAGTCGTAGAGCCGCTGACTTTCGAAGAAGAGGACGGGGTCGTTGCCGGTGAGCGCGGAGGCAAGCAGGCCCTTTGCATCATGTGCAGTCGCGGGGAAGACGACCTTCAGACCCGGGACGCCCGCGGCCATGGAGCTCCAGTCCTGGGAGTGTTGTGCGCCGTATTTTGCCCCGACGGAGATGCGTACGACGAGGGGGATCTGGATGAGTCCCCCGGACATGGGCTGCCATTTTGCCATCTGGTTGAAGAGTTCGTCCCCTGCCCGGCCGATGAAGTCGGCGTACATCAGTTCAACTAGTGCGCGACCCCCGCTAAGGGCGTAGCCAACCCCTGCACCGATGATGGCTGCTTCGGAGATGGGGGAGTTGAACAGACGGTGCCGGGGAAGGAAATCCGTAAGTCCGCGGTAAACGCCGAATGATCCACCCCAGTCGCGGTTCTCTTCACCCCAGAGAGCCAGGCGGTTATCGGCGGCCGCGTAGTCGGTGATTGCCTCGAAGAGAGCATCTCGGAAGGTGACAGCCTTGGCACCACTGAGTGTTTTGCCGTCGATGATGCCCTGCCGGGACTTGCGCGCGATGTTCTTACGGTGCGGGAGCTCGTCCAGAGGAACACTGATCTCGCCCGGCGGGGTTTTGCCCTTTTCGACTGAGGTGTTGTTAAAAGTAAGGTCTGCCATTACGTTGTGGTCATGCCGCAGGCTCAGGCGCGGGGAGATGGAAGTATCGATGGCTACCTCTAGGGCGGCCCTTACCTTCTGCTCTGCCCACTGTTTCAGTTCGGCGTGGCGGCCCGATGTAACTGCGCCCCCCTCGACGAGCCGGTCGAAGTACATGGTAATCGGATCAGCGGCTGTCCAGAGATCAACTTCGTCCTTGGTTCTGTAGGACGAAGCGTCGCTGGGGGAGTGGCCGGAGATCCGGTAGGTCTGGCAGTCGATAAGGACCGGGCCATCGCCGGCTTCAACATGCTGCCTGGCTGTGGTCATGGCGGCGATGACGGCCAGCGGGTCGTTGCCGTCGATGGTCTGGGCGTGCATGTTTTGGGCGTTGATGCCGGCCCCGATACGGGCCAGACGTTCGTATGCCATGGTTTCGCCGATTGTCTGGCCGCCCATGCCGTAGAAGTTGTTTACCACGAAGAAGATGACCGGCAGCCCGCCGCGGTGGTGTTCGTCCATGAGGGTCCGCAGTTGGGCCATGGAGGCGAAGTTGAAGGATTCCCACACGGGTCCGCAGCCTGTAGCAGCGTCTCCGATGCTGGCGACCACAAGGCCGGGCTGGGCCTGAAGCCTGTTGTACAGGGCCGCGCCGGTTGCCAGTGGTGCTGAACCGCCGACGATGGCGTTGTTGGGGTAGATGCCCAGGGGCGGAAAGAAGGCGTGCATGCTTCCGCCCATGCCGCGGTTGAACCCGGTGCGGCGCCCGAAAGTCTCTGCGGTCATGCCGTACATGAGGTAGTTGATGGCCTGGTCTTCAAAGTCAGCTGCGGGCAGGTGGTCTTTGACGACGTTCCAGATAGCTCCGTCGGACCATGCCTCTAATGCGCCATTGAGGGACTCCGGAGTGGACTTGCTGATCGCGGAGAGGCCCTTGGCCAAGACTTCGCCGTGGCTGCGGTGGCTGCCGAAAACTTTGTCCTCGACGCCCAATGTGTATGCCTGGCCGACGGCCGCCGCTTCCTGCCCGATGGAGAGGTGCGCGGGTCCGGCATGGACGTATTCCACTCCGAGATAGGAGCCTTCGCGTTTGATCGCGTTGAGCATCAGCTCGAACTCGCGCACGAGCAGCATGTCGCGGCCGATGCGCTCGAGCGCGGGGTCGCCAAAGGATTCCCGCTCCCGGACGATGTCGGGCTGGTAGGTGTTGATGGGGATCGATCCGAGATTGATTTCAGAGCGGACTCGGACCGCGGACGGGTCGACGAGGATTTCTTTTGCCATGGTGCGTTCCTTTGGTTAGTCAGTCAGTTCAGCGCCGGAAGAACATCGATGGTTTCGATGCATTTGGCGATTTCGGCCAAGACGCCAGCTGCCGCGGCGCCGTCAAGGGCGCGGTGGTCGAAAGTCAGGGACAGCGGCAGGAGTGCAGGGGCTTCCGGATGTGCGCTGTGGGCGGCTCCTACTCCGAGGATGCAGCTCTGCGGGGGGTTTAGGACCGGGGTAAACCAGTGGATTCCGAGGCTGCCGAGGTTCGAGACGGTGAAAGTGCCGCCTTCCATTTCAGGCGTGCTGAGTTTCCCGGACCGGGCCTTGTCGATGCTGCTCTTGGCTGAGGCGGCGAGCTCGGCCAGGGAGAGACGGTTTGCGTTGCCGATGACGGGCACCAGAAGCGCCTGGCCAGTGTCGACGGCGAATCCGAGGTTAACCGTGTTGAACTGGCGGATGCCGTCCCAGTGGAAGGTTGAGTTGGCCGCCGGGTGCTTAGCGACCGCCCGTGCGGTGGCGAAAAGCACCGCGTCGTTTACGCCGATCTTGGGCAGCCCCTCGGCCTGAGTTACCGTTCGCAGTCTGGCGATGTAGGCCAGCAGTGCGGTGGCATCGGCATACCGTGTCAGCGTCACTTGGGCGCTCTGCTGAAGTGAGTCTTGCATTCGCTGGGCAGTGATTTTGCGCGCTCCGCGGACGGGGATCACGGTGAAGTCATTGGCGCCGGAAGGCTGGGCGGGGGTGGCTGCGGGAGTTGTCGTGGCAGCATTCTGACCGGCCGTTGGCAGCGTCTGGTGGTCTGCGGAGGGGGGAACGGGCTGGCCCGCCGCCAGGGAGAGCTCCTTGCGCGCCGAGAGGACATCGGCGATGAGAATGCGTCCAAGGGGGCCGGTGCCGGGCACTCCTGATAGGTCGATGCCGTTGCGCTCCGCGAGGATGGCTGCGCGTGGCGAAGCCTTGTATTTCCTGCGCAGAGACTCCCCGTGGGCGGCTATGTGGCCGTTGGTTTCGTGGTGCTTCTCGGCCACTGCCGGGGTCGGGAATGAGGACGCAGTCTCTGCCATGGCATCTGCCGATGGGGCCGGACTACTGTCAGACAGGCTTTCGCCTTCCTGGCCGAGAATGGCGAGAACTTCGTGCTCTGGCACCTCGTCGCCCGAGTCGAAAAGGATCTTCAGGATTTCACCGTCGGCTGGGGCCTCTACTTCGAGGGTTGATTTGGCCGTTTCGAGGGTGACCAGCAGGTCGCCAGCATTAACTTTCGAACCTACTTGGACACTCCAGTCGAGGACTACGGCATCCTCGCCGGCGTTGCCCGTGGTAGGGACACGAACGTCGATAGACATATCACTCCGCTCATATTTTAAATGGTTGCTCAAATGAGCGCATAGCCATCGTACACTTATGCTAGGTGGTAGGTCAACGCTTCTGCCCTTTTGCGCATTGGAGAAAGAACATGTCGGAAACCTTTGACTCCGAGCTTGCTGGAGTGCCTTCGGATGCACGCCCGCCTGCGATGCTGCAGGCTGCCATTGCTGCTCACCGCTACTATCTGGACGGGAAGCAGAAGAGCGAAGTCGCTGAGGAACTGGGCATCTCCAGATTCCGCGTCGCCCGCCTGCTGGATGAGGCAAGAGCCCAGGGGATCGTTCAGATCCATGTGGAGATGCCCACCTATCTCGACCTTCAGCTGGGGGACGAGATGGCCAAGCGATTTGGACTGTCCAGGGCAGTCGTGGTTCAGACGTTTGAAAAGCTTCCCGACGCGAACAATGCACGAGTCGGCGCCGCCGCGGCAGAGTTGCTCACCACCTTGCTGGAGAGCACCGACGTACTGGGAATCTCCTGGGGAACCAGCCTGACCAAGGTCGTGGATGCGGTGGACTCACTGCCTCCGGTAGAGGTCGTTCAAATGGTGGGCGGCCTGCACGCTGCCGCCATGGACGTCAGCGGTGTGGAACTGGTCCGGCGGCTGTCCATTAAGACCGGGGGGTCGGCCCACCCTCTCCACGTGCCGCTCCTGGTGGGCTCTGCGGCCACAGCCAGACAGCTCCGACAAGACCCCAGCCTCGCGGAATCTTTCGCACGATTTGAGAAAATCACCGTTGCGCTTGTTGGGATCGGCTCTTGGGCGCCGGCCCGTTCGTCCCTGCTCCAAGAATTTTCCGAACCGGAGCGGGCAGAGTTGCTGGAGGCTGGAGCGTCCGCTGACCTCTGCACGCATGTCTTCAATGGAGAAGGGTCCCCGCTTTCCTCAGCAGTGTTGCAGCGCGCCCTTGGGATAAGCCTCGAGCAGCTCCGTCGCGTGCCCAACGTCATCGCGGTTGCTTCAGGTGAAGACAAGGTGCAGGCAATCCGCAGTTCGCTTCGTAGTGGCCTGGTCGACATCCTCGTTACGGACGCATCGACAGCCCAAGGACTGCTCCGCTAGCTCATACCGGACAGAGCATTCCGACCGTTGACCCGCCCGGGGCAAGTGAACTACGCTGAACACACGCACCTATGAGCGTTAGATGCACGAATGAGCGGGGTAAGATAAGATGAGGTTATACGCGGACAGCGCAGATCTTGACGCTGTAATCCCTATGCTGCAGGACGGTTTAATCGCTGGCGCGACGTCGAACCCGTCCATTCTTAAGCGTGACGGTATTAGCCTGAGCCGGGTGGAGGAGCTGTACGGTCAGCTGGCCGCAGCCGGGGCCTCAGATATCTTTATCCAGGCCACGGGACGCAGCCGTGAACAACTTTCCACCAGTGCCCGCAAGATAGCGGATCTGGGGGATCGGGTCATCGTCAAGGTACCTGCCACCGCAGACGGCTTCCGTGTTGCCGCCGAACTCATATGTAGTGGCAAGAAGGTCCTGCTTACTGCCGTCTACAGCCTTCCTCAAGCCGTCTTCGCGGCGTCCATCCAAGCCGACTATATCGCGCCCTACTTTGGGCGGCTGGTGGATTCCGGCGAGGACGCGCTTACGAAAGTTACGCAAATGAACCGGGTGCTTGAAGATGCGAAGACGGAAGTCTTGGTGGCTAGTGTCCGCTCGCCCAATGCTGCCGCTACTCTTGCCCTTAATGGCGTGCGTCATATCACCGCTGATGTGCCCGTGCTGAGGGCTATGTTGACTGACCCTGTTACCGAGGAGTCCGCACAGGAGTTCGAGCGCATCGCAGATGCTCTCGCTGCCGCCTAGCCCAGTCCGTCGTCGTTCCCTGGCTTGCGGTTACATGCTCCACTCGGTGAGCCTTGACCTCTCAGTGACTGGATACAGGGGAATCCTGCCATCCAACAGGTCCTCGTTGCAGGCGCGCGCGTAAACACCAATTCATGCAGCCGCTTATGAAGTTTATGGAGCCGTGACCTACTCTGACGACAGCTTTCTTCCTCCTCCTCAACCACGAGATTTTCCAATGGAAAATTATTGAGGCAGCAGGGCTGCGGTCACTGTTCGCAGCGGTACCCCTCCACTCGGGATTACGGCCCCCGCTATGTCTCGCATGACGCGGCATGTAACTCTTGAGCGGGGTTCCAGGGAGCACAAACAATTTTGCCATGTTCGGCCCGCGCCGGTTATGTGGTTGGTTTGCCCTTTACAGAGTCGAACCACGGTTCAAGGCTTTGGTAGGCATTTAGAAAGTTCTGATGCAGGTCTGCGTACTTGACGGCCTGCTCCTCACTTGCTGCCGTCTCAATTGTCACCTTTGAAAGGGTGCGAGCGACGGAAAAGTCGGGTTGCATGCCGAGACCCACCAGCCCGGTTACGGCGGCACCAAGGCTGTTTGCGTCTTCGATGATGTCCCTGCTTCGGACTTTTACGCCCCAGATGTTGGCCATGATTTGCAACCAATCGGTGCTGCGTGCGCTTCCTCCAATAGCATCGATTTGCTCAGCGCTAAAGCCGGCTTCGATAAAAGCATTAAGGCAGGTGCGGAGATTGAACGCCACACCTTCCAGCACGGCCCGGACCATGTGTTCTCTGGTGTGATGTCGCGACAAGCCAGCAAAGACGCCGGAGGCCGATGGGTTCCAGTAGGGGGACCTTTCGCCCATCAGGTGTGGGAGAAAGTACAGGCCTTCTTCAGCGGCTGTGGCGCGAGCGGCCCCGGCCAGCAGGTCGAGGTAATCAAGGTCGGTGCCTGTACGGCCGAAGACTTCCACTGCCCACTGCAGGCTCGCTCCTCCCATTTGCATCGTGGCCATCGGTGCAAACGCTCCGGGGATGACATGGTTGAACGTCATGGTACGCATGGCGGGATCGTGAAGGGGCTCATCGGAGGTGGTAGCGATCCAGGAGGAGGACCCTAAGCTCACATAGAGCCCATCTTCCTTGCTGACGATGCCCGCCCCTATGCCTGCCATTGGACCGTCCCCTCCGCCAACTACAACAGGGGTGCCGGCGATGAGACCGAGATAGTTTGCAGCGCCTGAAGTCAGGCCGCCGATGACCGTAGTTGAGGGGACAATTTCGGGCCATATGCTGGTCGGCAGTTCAGCGGCTTCCATGAGACGGGAAGACCATCCCCCTGCCACCTGATCGAAGGCATTCGTGGCAGAGGCGTCCGATGGATCCGTTACGAGCTTGCCGGTTAAGCGCAGGTTGATGAAGTCCTTGCAGAGGCATACGCTCCGGACGCGGGCCCAGGTTTCCGGCTCGTTTTCCCGAACCCACATGACTTTTGCGAGGGTGTAGGTTGGGCTGATCCGGTGTCCCAGCTCCTTGTACGCATCCTCCATGCCGATTCGAGCTATGAGTCTGTCTGCCTGCTCAGTGCTGCGGTGATCAGCCCAGATCATGGCTGCCCTCACGGGTTCGCCCGCCGCATCGAGGAAGACTGCGCCCTGCATTTGGCCCGACAGGACAAGGCCCGAGATCCGGGCGGGATCAGTGTTTGAAAGCGCCAGCAATTGACGGGTAGCGTCGCCTACTGCGGCCCACCAAATTTCTGGGTCTTGCTCGGCGTGGCCGGCGGGTCCGAAATCGGGGGAGTAGGACGCCTTGTACGTGGCAAGTGTTTTCCCTTGGGGGTCGTGAAGGGAAGCCTTGTTGCCGGTGGTGCCAAGGTCATGGGCAATTATCACAACGTTTCTCCTCATGAAAGCACGAAAAGCGACATGCATCCGGCGGAAGCCTGGTGGAAACCGTGGAAATCTCCACGCTTGGGTAGGGTTGCGCGCGAAGTAGAATCCTGGGGCGTTCCGGCCTTCCGCTACGCATGAACCTCGTCTTCGAGGGCCCTGCCTTGCTTGTAAACCTAATCCACATATGGGCTCGCTCAGATGTGCAATATCCGCTCTTATGAGCGAATGACAGACTACCGGAAGGTCCGGGCGTGGTCAATAAGGGAAGCCAAAGAATAGATGGCTGCCTGCGAAGACCGCATTGCTGCCGCCCAGAAGGGCGGTCGCGGGCATGGGGCCTTCCACTGTCTGATTTCAGCGCCGAGGAGTCCTTGAGCAGGGACGTCACATGCCGGGGCAAGGCAGCTTCGCTGGCAGGACTTTTAGGTTCAGCCAACTAGCTGGTGCGTGGAAAGCAATTGGAGGCGCTAACCCGCTTTGATCTCGGCGGGATGACCATCTGTGGACGAGCGGATGATCAATTCCGGAGTGTGCACAATTTTCCGGATTCCGGTCGACATCGATCCCTCGATATCAGATATCAGCAGTTCGGCCGCCTGGCGGCCGAGCTCGTACGCGGGCTGCCTCACTGTAGTCAGTGGCACAGCCACCTGGGATGCAAAGTCGATGTCGTCGTAACCGACGATCATGATTTCCTCCGGGACATGGATGCGCGCACGCAGGAGAACCTGCTGTGCTCCAATCGCCACGAGATCGTTCGCGCCACAGAGCACTTCGGGGCGCTGACGCGCGCGTCGATGCGCAATCTCGGCTCCGACCATCGTGCCGTCTTTGATCGTGACCGAGTTGGTGTGGAACATTTCGATATCCGCATCCGGGCCGAGGCCGGCACGAAGCCCAGCGAGGCGGTCCGCTGCATGCACATGAACGTCAGGGTTGCCCGCGAACATAATTCTTCGCTTGCCAAGACTACGCAGATGTTCGCCAACCAACCGCCCGCCCTCGACATCATCAACCGACACAGAGGGGACGGGATAATCGCCAGCCCCCCTGTCTACGAGGACACAACTGAGCCCGGCCTCACGCATGCGCACCAGCTGGCCGATCGTCTCGTCGGAAGTCGGCACTGCAAGAATGCCGCGAACACGCCGCTCCTGGAAGCCTTCGAGGTTAAGTCGTTCCCGTCCCCGGCTCAAGGCGCTGGTGGACACCGACAGGCTCCACCCGCCGTTGTACACGACTTCCTCGATACCCCTGGTTACCTCGTTAAAGTACGGGTTCCAGGTGTCGATGAGCGAAAGTGCCAGCACGGTGCTGGACCCTGCCCGCAGATGGCGAGCAGCCTCGTTCCTGACAAACCCCAGGTCGTCCATCGCGGCGCGCACGCGTTCAATAAGTGGGGCAGAAACGCGTTCCGGATGATTCAGCACGTTGGATACAGTCGCACGCGACACCCCTGCGTGTACGGCAACTTCACCCATTCTGATGCCCTGCATCAAGCCTCCCAAGGCAGTAAGTCTTTCAGGACCAGACTACAATGACACGTGCAAAAATCGATTGACACGTGCTAAATCCATTGCTAATGTTGTGATCCGCTTCACTTATCACGTGTCAAAGAAGTGGTGCGCGTCGAGCGCCCTGCTGGTTTGAGGCTTAAATCAAACAGATTCGAAGGAGAATCATGGCCCATGTAAAAAAGATCGCCGCAGCCCTGTTGGCCGGCGGGCTGCTCGTCTCAGCTACTGCCTGTAACCGCGCGGCGACGGCCGAATCCAGTTCCGGTGAAGATCAGACCCGGGTGGCTTTGGTCACCCGCAATCTCACCAACGCCTACTGGGTTGCCTGGAACAAGGGCGCTGAGGCCATGTTTAGCACCCGCGGTGTCAAGGGAACAGTTGCAGTTGGAGAATCAGAGACCGACATCCAGGGGATGAGCAATAACCTTTCCACCCTGGCCAACCAGGACTGGGATTGCATCGGCGTTGTTCCAATCAATGATTCCAATGTCATCACCCCCCTTGTCGCCGCGGCCCAAAAGGGCATCAAGATCATTGACATCGACGCCCAGATTGATCCGGCCGCCGCTGAGGCTGCCGGGCTCGACATCGCCACCTATATCGGCTCGGACAACAAGAAAGCCGGGACTTTGGCGGCAGAAAAGATGATCGAGGAAACCGGGGGGGCTGGAAAGGTGGCGATGCTGCTCGGTACTCCCGGTGAGCACAATTCAACTCTCCGCCAAGAGGGCTTCCGCGAGGGTATCAAGGGCAAGCTCGAAGTGGTCCAGGAAGTATCTGCCAACTTCGAACGGGCTCAGGCCCAAACCACCACGGAAGCGGTACTTAAAGCGCATCCGGACATTGTGGGCATTTTCGCCGCGAATGACGAGATGGGCCTAGGCGCACTTCGCGCCATCCAGACTGCCGGCCTGCAAAACAAAGTCAAGGTGATCAGCGTTGACGGCATCCAGGAAGCCCTCGAATCCGTCCGCGACGGGGGATTGGCCGGAACGATCATTCAGTACCCCTATGTGATGTCCGGCATGGCCGTGGACGCCTGCATCGCGATGAAAAACGGCCACACCCTGCCAAAATACGTCCCTGCGCCCATCTCACTGATCACGAAAGAAAACGCGCAGGCACAGATCGATGCCTACCCAAAGCCGATCGAGAAGTTTGAAAGCCCATTCGAAAAAATGCTGGAACCAAAGAAATGAAAGTAGCAAATGTTCTACCTGAGGCTTCCGTCTCCGCGACCAAAGTTGAATCGACCGGTCGGAGCTGGAAGCTGCCGGCGCTGAATAACCCGGACATCTGGGCCAAAAATGCCGTGTACGTTGGTCTAGCCGGTGTATGGCTCCTTTTCTTCATCCTTACCCCCGACTTCCTGACCGTCCCCAACATGACGTCAGTATTCGTATCGGCAGCCGTAGCCGTCGTCCTCGCAGTCGGACAGACTTTCGTCATTGTCGTCGGAGGAATCGATCTCACCATCGGTTCGACAGTGCAATTCTCCGGGATTCTGCTCGGCGTACTTTTTTCCACGCTCGGATTTTCGCTCGGGCTCTCCATACCCCTGACCCTGGTATGCGGCCTGGTTCTGGGCGCCCTGGTCGGCAGCGTAATTGCCCTCTTCAAGATCAACGACTTCGTCGTCACCCTCGGCGGCCTCAGCATCCTGGCCGGCGCCGGACTTGTGCTGTCCGGAGGACAACCAGTTAGCGTCCGGAGCAACGAATTGCTCCAGTTCGCCACCGGCGGCTTCGGGCCGATCAAATACTTCATAATCGTGGCGGTAATCGTGGTTTTGATTGGCCACTTCCTAATGTTCAACACCAAACTCGGTGGTCAGATTCGGGCTACAGGAGGAAACGAACTGGCTGCAAGGGAGGCGGGCATCTCAACGGCCGCCATGAAAATCGCATCGTACGCCATCTCAGGTTTCACCGGGGGCCTCGCCGCCATCCTTCTGGTGGCCCGAACCGGTGCCGGCGACCCAAACGTCGGAACCTCCCTGCTGCTAGCGTCCATCGCAGCGGTCGTCCTTGGTGGCGCCAGTCTCAAGGGTGGACGCGGCTCCATTGTCGGTTCGGCCGTGGGAGCCCTGCTGCTGACGTCCCTGCTGAACGGATTCACCCTTATGCAGGTATCTCCCTTCTATCAGCCCATTGCCGTAGGTGCCGTTGTTATAGCCTCAGCAATCCTGAACCGAACCGTCACCAGGAAATAGACCATGGCCACTCAACTGAATACCACGCTGTTCGAGGCGCGTGACGTCCATAAGTCATTCGGGGCCGTAAAGGTCCTGAGGGGCATGTCCACCTCAATCGGACCGGGAGAGGTGGTAGCCGTCGTCGGCGACAATGGAGCCGGCAAATCCACCTTCATTAAGTGCCTGACAGGCGTATATTCGCCGGACTCGGGATCGCTCCTGTACAAGGGCGAGAACGTCACTGTCAACAGTCCTGACCACGCCCGGAAGCTGGGAATCGAAACCGTCTATCAAGACCTGGGCCTGGTGGACGAGCTGCCGGTGTGGCACAACCTGCACCTCAACCGTGAACTGACATGGGGCCGTGGGCCATTCTCTATCCTGAAGCGGAAACAGATGTCTCAAAATGCGGCCAAGATGCTGCATGAGCTCGACGTTAGAATCCCTTCTCCCAATGTCGAAATTCGAGCATTGTCAGGAGGACAGCGGCAGGCTGTCGCCATCAGCCGTGCAGTCTCCTGGGGACCAGACCTAGTCGTGATGGACGAACCCACTGCCGCACTCGGTGTTAGGGAAACAGCAGCAGTAGAGGAACTTATTCTCCGGCTCAAGGAGCGCGGCACGAGCATTCTTCTAATTAGTCATGACATGTCGCAGGTGCTGAGGGTTTGCGACACAGTCACCGTTCTGCGCCACGGCCATACGGTTTCCCGGCGGCCCGTAAAGCAACTCACACCGGAGATCCTAGTCGCCCTAATCACGGGCGCACAGACCGATGAGGAGATATTCGCATGAACACCACTTTCAACCACATGGGCATTACAGTGTCCAACCTGGAAAAATCGCTCGCCTTCTACTGCGACACCCTAGGGCTGCCGAAGCCCCCTGAAGGCCATGTGTTTCCCATCCAGGGTCAGTGGCTGTCTCGCCTTGTCGGAGCCAACGAAGCACGACTGAACGTTGCCTTCGTGCCCTTGGGGGATGGAGTTCTTGAGCTCCTGGAATACGTTTCACCTAACCAAGGTAAATCATCCGCGTCCCTTGAGAACTGGGACACCGGAGCCGCCCACCTAGCAATTAACAAGGCCAATCTCCGGGACTTCTATGAAGAAAACAAGGACGTGCTGGACTTCTTCGCAGAACCCCAGGTGGTGGAGGGCGGACCATGGGCCGGCACACTCGTGGCTTACCTCCGTGATCCAGACGGCATTTCCGTCGAACTCGTAGAACCCCAGCCCGCCGAATAGAAGTGCCTTCAGCAACACCGAAGAAATCACCGATAGCTTCCTAAGGCATCGGCTTACATGACGCCGTCAGGGCCCGGAGAGTCTAAAAGACGTTCCGGGCCCCAGTCATGCAGAAATTGGCCAAAGCTTTGCCGGCCTTCGTCCCAGCTCATCGAACCGGGCCAGTCGGTCGAAGGAGAACGAACAACCGCCGCCAACGCAGCTTCTCCCCTGCCGTGGTTTAACGCTTAGTGGAGGCTAATGTAACCAAGCGCCTGAGAATCCCAGGTCCGACCGCTCCTGTCGCCCTGCCTCAACTGCGGAGTGGAATATTCTTGCGGGCGCTGCCGCGGTAAGGAAATACTCAATGGCTCAAGAAACGGGCTCTACACCATCAAACGGCGGCTGTCTGGCGCCGATCACTGGACATGGCGGCGCAGTTCCGCCCGCACCCACCTCGGTGCAGGAACAAGCAGCGGAGATCATAGAATCCATTCTTGAAGATGCTGATCCAAGTACCGAGAGGGAAAGAAACAACCTGCGCCGATTACTGCAGACCCATCCCGGTAAGCCGCAGGCTGCGCTCTTGGAGCACCTACATGAAACCCTTCGGCGCCGGAACACACCCGCTGCAGCCCCACCAAAACGGGTAGATGCAACGGTTCATTTCGAGTCCACCGAGGCAGGACGTTCAGTGGAAATTCCCGTCAACTCCGAGGCGCGTACGCGCATTCAAACAACGCTGAGGGACAAGCTGCTGCTGACTGCATTTCAACCCGTGAACGCATTACCGGGCGGCAATGTAATCGGAGTAGAGGCTTTGACCAGGTTCATCAGCGACGACGGCGCAGGCGCCCATGAGTGGTTCACCGAAGCCACGGCTGCGGGACTGGGTACCGAGCTGGAGATCGCGGCCCTGCACTGCGCCTTGGCTGCCGCTCAGGACATTCCGGAGCATCTATATGTGGCGTTGAACCTCACCCCGGCAGCACTCCGTGATCCGAGAGCACAAGCACTACTGGCAGCTAACCTGCTGACCCCGGTGCGAACGATCGTCGAACTCACCGGGAATTTAGAGATCGCCGACATGCCCCTGCTGAACGTCCTTACTCCGCTCAGGGCATTGGGAATGCGGCTTGCCGTCAGCGCTGTCGGTGCAGCAATGCTTCCTATGGATCGCATAGAAGAACTTCACCCTGACATCATCAAACTCGACCGCCACCTCATCGAAGGAATCGACAGCAACGACGGACAAAGGAACAGAGCCAGAAACCTTATTCGGTTAGCCCGCTCCCTGGAAGCCTCAGTCATCGCAGAAGGAATCGAAGCCGAATCACAACTCATCGAAGTCACAGCATTGGGAGTGGATGCAGTGCAGGGATACCTCCTCGGACGGCCCACTGTTGATCCCCACAATTGGTCTGCTTGGAGCCTACAACCCGAACCCGAAGCCCAGCCGACACCCTAAGCGGATACAGCATTGGTTGCCACCCTGTGTTCAGCCCCGTTCTGTGGGCGGCTAAGCGACGCAGGGAAAAATCATGGGTAGGTGGTAGGTCCCCCGCATTGGTGAAAGATCCTGGTCCACGGCGGTCCAATGCAAATGACGGTAATCGCGGACGGGTATTCTTACAACCACTTCTACTCCCGTTGTTTAACTGGCATGCACGGGTATTCATAGGGCGGGAGTAGCATCCGGGCGCAAACATCACATCGAGCCGTTTCTCGGACCGGTCCTGATCCGCATGGTTGGATAACGCGGCCCGGTGGCCTCACTCTGGTTCGTCTTCGTGGATGACTCGTTTGAGTGCTTCGTCCTGTCCGGGATTGGCGAATCTTGGGCTGGTGCCGCGGCGGTGCGGAACGATCATGAGACCGACTGGGGCGGCTTTGGTTTTGCTAGCCCATTTAAGGAATCGCTGGGCAATGCGCCGGGTTGCGGGCCCTTCGGCTTGCCATGTGTCGATGTGGGATTGCCGCAGCTCGGGCAGTTAGATGTCGTGGTGGATAAGCCAGCTGAGGAGGTCGATGGTCACAGTGACTTCCTATTTGGTGCGCGAAGGAAGGTGCCGCGCGTAACTTCGTTCATATGCCTCACGTCGGTTTGGGGTGTATCTAACGCAACGGGTCAGAGTTTAGGAAGCATGAGGACGCCGCCTGCAACCCTGTTGCTCGCGGGGGAATGCAACTGAAATCCCTTGCCGGTTGACTAGCTTCCGTTTGCCCAAAGAAGAAAAGGCACGCCTTGACGGCGGGCCTCCTCTGCAGGGTCTTTGCTGTTGATTATCCCACGTCTGCATGATCGTTTCGAGGGCTTGGTGTACCGCCCGATGAGCCGTGCAAGGTCGCCGGAGGTGTGGGGCGAGGACGCCGTCGCGGTGTGGGCGTTGAGCGTAACGAGGAACCCTGTGACAGCGTGCGGGGATCGGCGTTTCGGATTAGGAGTTTTCGGGACGCGGGCGAAAAACAACCGTCGAAGAGGGACTGCCCGGTCGGCCGGAATCGGGCTTGGATGAAAAGGATTTTTGATCCAATGCCTTGACAAGTCGTGCCGCGTACTATGCTTTGTTGTCCCAACCTCCGTGGCTAATCGGCTCCTATGCCCTCTGCTGCTACGCAAAGGGCAGCTTGCTCTTCGCCTGGAGCGCTGTTTAGTTACCGGCCTGGAACTTAAGGGCAAGCAATACACTCGCCCTTACTTCGCCGTCGTCGAGATCGAGTCCCAGCAGATCCTCGAGCTTGTTGAGACGATAAGTGAGGGTATTCCGGTGGATGAAAAGTTCAGCGCAGACTGCGCCCTTGTTTCCGCTATGGCGGAGGAAGCTCTCAAGGGTTGTTTTTAAGGTTGCTCCCGTCGCACCCTCCAAGGGTGACAGCAAACGACGCGATAGCGAGGCCAAAGCGAGGTCGGGCAGTGAGTCGACGATGCCGTTCAAATCGATTGCGGGGGCGCGCTGAGTACCAGGAGTATTCGCGTGCCGCGCCGCAATCCTCAAAACGAGTGACAGGTCGGCCGCATCGGAAGTGGTCTGGGTGACGACGGATATATTCTCAAAAGTGCCGAGGAGCTGGGCGACGGTACGTTCCAGCGGGGCATCTTCTCGGTCGCCTTGGCCAAGGATCGTTGTGGTTTCCGCGGTCTCCATGAAGCGGACCGTGCTGAGCGTTCTGGCGAGGCCTGCCCGAATTCTCCATGAGGCTGCGCGAAGACGTGCTCTACTGGCGCCTTTGAGAGCACGAACAACGACCACCACCCAAGGTTTGTTTGCGTCAAATCCGGCGTCTGTTGCCAAACTTTCGAGCTCCGCGGAATCCAACGCGTTGCGTGAGTAGAGTGCGTCCACGAAGCGAGCCGCTTCCACTGAATGAAGGGGAGTTCGACCGCCCAACGTGTTGTTCAATTGCATGGACAGCACAGCGGCGACCGGTCCGAGCAGGGGTTGCAGGAGTTCGTCCGCGTCGTGGCCCTGTACGAGGAGTCGATAGTCCTCTTCCTCACCTCCGGGCATTCGTAGGCTGGTGCGGCTGCCCTTCAACCTGCGTCCCTCGGGAAATGGTCCGGCGGAGAGCAGCTCGAAACCGTCATTGTCCACTACCGCTACTCGCGCCGCCGCCTCACGGGCCGTCCGCTCCACCATGTCTGCAAAACTGCCTCCCGCGGCCGCGATGCGAGTGCACTGGTCTGCGATGTCCCAGCCCTTTCGCAGGGTGCTGTACCGTTCGGCTGCCAATGTCTGCTCGACATGTCGCATCACGTGGATAAATGGAACCTCGGCAGGAACCTCCAGAAGTGGCACGTCATGTCTCTCGCAGGCCAGCCGAAGACCTTCCGGCAACTCCCGATGAGCCGATCCCACGCCGAACGCCAAGGCCGAGATCGGAACGCTGGCCAGCCTTTCCACGTATGCGTCCCACGTTCGCTGGTCCTTAATATTCATGCCCATGCCAGTCGTCAACAGTAGGGCATTCACGGTGAGAAAGGGGCCCGGGTTGATGTTCTCCGCCGGTGCGCACCATGTCACCACCCTATTAAGGCGGCCCCCGGAACCGCTCACTCGAAGTATGAGCTGCAGATCGTCCGCCTCGAGAATGTCGGCTACGAGCATTTTAGACTCCCAAGAGATACCTATAGTGCAAAGTTCACTATTTGTTTGAGTAGATTCAGCAAATTATACAATTTCAACGTGTGCCGATGCTGAGTAGGGTTGCGTGCATGTCAAAACTTGTGAGCCAACCCACAGGATCGGATTCGTCCGTCATTCGCAGCTTGAATTCAAGTGCCAGCCTCAACTCGGACATGGGTGAGGGGTTAGGACTTCATAGCTTCGGCAATGACGAAGCTTTAATGAAGGTCATTGACGTCGCGAACGTAGCATGTGGATACCACGCCGGAGACCCGGACGTCATGAACCGCACCGTTGCACTTGCTGCAGAGAATGGTGTCGCCGTCGGTGCGCATCCAGGACTTCCGGACGTTGTCGGTTTCGGGCGGCGGCGCATGCTCCTTCAGCCTGAGGAAGTCGAATCGATCATCCTCTACCAAACCGGTGCCTTGGTCGGATTCCTGGATAAACATGGACTGTCGCTGAACCACATCAAACCCCATGGGGCCCTCTACGGAATGCTCGTCGCTGACGAGGACCTCATGGCCGCTGCTGCCGGGGTCGCCAAGCAGTACGGCGTACCCTTCTTCGGACTCTCGGGCACAGCCCACGAAGCAGTCACACGCCGGTTGGGAGTCGATTTCGTTGGGGAACTTTACGTCGATCTTAACTACGGTGGCGACGGCGGCCTGCTGATTCAACGCCGGCCGGCGCCCACCGATCCGCACGCGGCAGCCGAGCGCGTAGCCGGGGCGCTACGTGGTGAGCCTGTCAAGGCTGTGGACGGCACACTGCTGGATATCCAATTTGGAAGCATCTGTGTTCACTCGGACGCCCCGAACGCCCTTCAGGTCGCAACCGCAGTGCGCGGGGCGCTCGATTCGGCATCACAGCACTAGAAATCACCAACGCGGACAGGCGTCGCAGCCATCCGCACCCAGAAAGGAACTACTCTCATGGCAGACATCATTTCCCCGTTGCCCGGAATCTTCTATCGCAGCCCCGGCCCTGGCAAAGACCCGTTCGTCGAGGTCGGCCAACGCGTCGAGGTCGGGCAGACGCTTGGCATCATCGAGATTATGAAGCAATTCACGGAGATTCAGGCTGACGTGGCTGGCATTGTGGAGTCGTTCTCCATTGAAGAAGGTGCCATGGTCAACCCGGGAGACGTTGTAGGTGTGGTCACCCCGGAGTCCGGCGCATGAGTCCCATCACCAAGCTGCTGATAGCAAACCGTGGCGAAATTGCGGTCAGGATCATCCGCACCGCGCGCCAGATGGGTATTGAGACAGTCGTCACCGTCAGCCAGGCTGACGTGGGCTCGCTGGCTGCCCGTCTCGCCGATGAAACAGCGCTTATCGGACCTGCACCCGCCACAGCCAGTTACCTCAATCATGAGGCGGTACTCGCTGCAGCCATCGAGCGCGGTTGCGACGCTGTCCACCCCGGTTATGGGTTCCTCTCCGAGAACGCCACGTTCGCCCGGCGCGTCATTGAAGCTGGACTCGCGTGGGTCGGCCCGCCGCCGGAGGCCATCGAGCTCATGGGCGACAAGGCGCAGGCCCGCGACGCAGCAGAAAAGGCAGGTGTCCCCGTCCTTCCAGGAACCAAGGGGACTCTCGAGCCGGAGGATGACGCGCTCGAAGAGGCCCGCGTGATCGGATATCCATTGTTGGTGAAGGCTGCGGCCGGCGGCGGTGGAAGGGGAATCCGGCGAGTTAACGAGGAATCCGAACTGCTGGAAACCTTGGAACTGGCTAGAGGAGAGGCTGCGGCGAACTTCGGTGATCCGGCTGTTTACCTTGAGCGCTTCGTCGAAAGCGCCAGGCACGTCGAAGTGCAGCTCTTGGGCGATGGCGTGACCTTCATCCACCTCGGTGATCGCGATTGTTCAATGCAACGCCGCTCTCAGAAGGTTCTCGAAGAGGCCCCGGCGCCGGGCATCCCTGACGAGGTGCGCAACCGGATGTTGCAGTCTTCTGTGGAACTTGCTCGCGAATGCGGCTACCTCGGTGCTGGAACCGTCGAATTCCTCTACGACCCCGTCCGTGAGGAAGCCGCCTTCATCGAGATGAACACGCGTCTCCAAGTAGAGCACCCCATCACGGAGATGATCACGGGCATTGACCTGGTCCGTCAGCAGTTGGTCATCGCCGGAGGCGGTTCCATGGAAATCCGCCAAGAGGACGTGAAGCTCAGCGGGCATGCGATCGAGTGCCGCATCAATGCCGAAGACCCGGCGCGGGGCTTCTTCCCAAGCCCGGGTTTGATTTCTGAACTCCAATGGCCGGCAACCGGGGTACGAGCAGACGCCGGAGTCGAGGAGGGGGACGTGATAGCTCCGTTCTACGACTCCATGGTGGCCAAACTGATCGTCCACGCAGACACCCGCGAGCAAGCTACGGTTAAGATGCTCACTGCGCTCCGGACGACCCGCATCGCCGGGATCAAGACCACGATTCCTGTGCACATCGCCTTGCTATCTACACCCGAGTTCGCCGAAATAAGGCATAACACGACCTTCATTGAGAGGAACCCTGAACTGCTCGAGGCAGTAGTAGCCAAGGAGGCCATCCATGCCTGACCAATCATCTGAACTTTTCACCAAGGCAGCGACCGGCCTGCCCACTGAAGCCCGGTACACATGGGGTGGGGAAGAATTCCTGTTCGTGGAGATTGACGAAGCAATGAGCCTGGCGGCCAACTTCAAAGCCACCAGTCTGGCTGCCCGTCTTCTCGATGACCGGCCCGCCGGAGTCATCGACATCTGTCCCTCAAACGCGTCGTTGCTGATCCGGTTCAACCCGGATGAGATCGGTGCCGGGGACCTCGAGAGGATCGTGCGCGGTCACGAGGCAGCCATTGCCCAGTCATCCTCGCCTACGCTCGAGACACGCATCATCGAAGTTCCGGTCTGGTATAAGGACCCGTTCACAGCCGAAGTCGAAGCCCGCTTCCGAGAGGGTTATCACCAGCAACCCCAGGGCTCGGACCTCGACTACGCGGCCTCGGTCAATGGCCTTTCCAGCGCCGACGAGTTCATATGCCGTCACCACGAGGAACCTTGGATCGTTTCCATGGTCGGATTCGTTGCCGGGCTGCCATTCCTTTTCCAGCTGGTCGAGCGCGAACGCCAGCTCCAGGTGCCAAAATACCTGAGCCCCCGCACGGATACGCCGCCCCTCACAGTCGGGCACGGTGGATGCTTTGGCGCAATCTACTCCGTTCGAGGCGCTGGCGGATATCAGATGTTCGGCGTGGCCGCCGCGCCGATCTACTACCCCCAGCAGACATTGCCTGATTTCAAGGAATTCATGGTGCTGTTCAAGCCAGGGGACATCGTCAAGTTCAAACCCGTCAGCGAAGTTGAGTACAAGGGCATCCAGGATGATGTTGCGGCGGGCACCTTCCGCTACAACCAGGTTCCGTTCACCTTTGAACTCGGCGCGGCCTTGGCGGATCCCCACACCTACAACCGCACCATTCTGGAGGCCCTCAATGGCTCTTGACATCACCAATCCAGGCCTCTCCACCACCATTCAAGACCGCGGACGCAACGGTTACTACAACGTCGGGATCCCTCAAAGCGGTGCCATGGATCGGTATTCGGCCGAACTGGCCAATGCATTGGTGGGGAACGACCTTGGCGAAGGACCAGGCGCCGCTGTTATTGAATGCAGTTACCTTGGCCCGGCCTTCACCACCAATCAGGATGCGATTATTGCCGTGACCGGCGGCAACGTCGACGTGAAAGTAAATGGCGAGCCATACCCGACGTGGACGCGAATCGAACTCCGGGCCGGGGATGCTGTCTCCTTTGGCCCGGTTCGGGGCGGCACGCGTTTCTACATAGGTATCCAGGGCGGGATCGATGTCCCGGTCGTCCTGGGCAGCCGATCCACGTACGTACTTGGTGGTATCGGAGGGCTTGAGGGCCGAAAGTTGGCAGCCGGTGATGTACTGCCGGTAGGCGAGCCCACCGGCCCGCTGCCCCCAACTGCCAGTGTTCGAGAGGAGTTCCGCCCGGAGTTCACCGGGCCCCGTACCATCCGGGTGCTGATGGGTTTGTACGAACACCGGCTCACGGAGGAGGGGCGGGCCAAGCTCCTGACGGGCGAATGGAAATTGACCCCCGTGGCGGACCGTATGGGACTACGGTATGACGGGCCCGGAGTGGAATGGCAGCAGCGCGAGCAGCCCTTCGGAGCTGGGTCGGATCCTTCCAACATCGTCGATGCCGGCTACGCCGTAGGGTCCATCCAGATTCCTGGCGGCACACAGCCGATCGTTCTGCACAGGGACGCTGTATCGGGAGGCGGATACGCAACTGTCGGCACGGTGATTACAGCTGACATGGACCTTCTGGCACGATCTGCGCCGGGAACCGTGACGCGCTTCCAGGAAGTGACTATGGAAGAGGCATTGGCTGCACGCCACGAGCTTGCTGCTCTACTGCAGCAAGCATTCGCCTCATTGACCTGATTCCCCCAAGACAACAGCCCGGCACCACGCGTGCCGGGCTGTTGTCTTGCGGCCTTTGCACGCCCCGATCCTGTAAGCGGGATGGCGCACGCATATTTTGCGCAAACAACCCGGCACCATGAGGGAGTCTGGTTGTTCGCTTGAGGGGTAGATCTGCGGGTCATCCCCAGTTGAATGCTGAGTGAAGATTCAGGCTGGCCCGGAGTTGCTCCGGTGGTGTCCGGGAAGAGCTCCCCGGTACCCCTGTCGAGGATGACGCCGCGTCGAATTGCGTCCCAACAGGTCGAGTTCGCCGGAACGGTAGGGCGCTCCGCCGCCCTGACCGGATCGACGGCGAGCCATCCGTGCCCCCCGGACTGAATGCTGTCCCTACAAGCGGGTGATGACCCGCGCGGCAGAAATTGAGGACCCAATCAGGCCCCCTTGGCTTTCCTCAGGCGCTATCAGGCGGTATTTGGGCTGGACAAACAAGTGGAACGCCACCCTTGCCACGTCCAAGTTTTCCGCCAGGGACCATTTTGCACCTTGATGTGAACCGTGCAACCTGGCTTGGCGAGGCGTTTCGGCGAAGGAAAAAACGGAACGTGCCGCGCATACCCGTGGACCCTTTCTGTGCAGCCAAATTACGAGGATCCGGCCGGTCGAAACTGAAACTAGGCCAGGCGACGGGCCCGGGGGTCCCGGTCATGGACCCATTGCAGGAGCGTCCTTCTGCTTGTCTTTCCTCTTTCAGTGACGGGCGGTTCAACCAGTTCGAAGTACTCGATAGGCGCAAGCGTCGCGGCCAGGAGGCCGTCCATGCCCAACCGGACCTGCATCGCTGACACTGGTCCGCAAGCGGGCATGATGCCGGCGACGATGCGATGTCCGCGAAAGTCGCCAGAACACCCGGCGACGACTGCCGATGAAATTCCGGGTATGGACGCCAAGGCAAGCTCAATTTCGTGGGGAAAGACGTCCTGGCCCGCCGATGTAATGCGGTCGGCGCCACGGCCAAGAATGTTCAGAGCGCCGTTCCGAAGGAAACCGTAGTCCCCGGCCGTCCACCAACCATCAGCGGACGGTACGTCATCGGTACCTCCCCACAGGTACTTCCTGCCCGTCAATTCGCTATGTACATGGATTTCCCCGATAGCTTCATCGGCCAGGATCCCGCCCCGGGCATCCACTATCCGGATCTCCACGCCAGGCATCGGATACCCAACGTGAGTGCTGTTTGTGGGGAATGGTTCCCCGGGCAGGACCCGGAGACCGGCAACGAAGCTCAGCTCCGATGAGCCGTAGTATTCATGGACTGCTGCACCCGGTGCCCATCGGCGTGCGGCGTCCAATGTTCGGGCATCAAGTTTGGAGCCGGCGCAGATAATGCTGGTGAGCCCCGAAGCATCAACGCCGCCAGCCAACCCTGTTTCGCTAAGGACCCTGAGCTTATGTGGATCCACAACCATGCGCGTTATGCCGTCGTGAACGATCGCTTCATGGGCGTCGCCGAAGTGAGAATCCGGAAGTATGTTCAACACTGAACCTGTGTGCAGCGATTCGGCCAGGGCAAACAAGTTGAGGCTCGCAGCCAAAGGTCCTGTGACTAGCGTCACGTCCTCCGGCTTGAGCTCAAAGAAGGCAACAGAGGCTTCAATCGAAGCCTGCCAAGAACGCCTGGTGCGGACAAAAGCTTTGGGGTCGGAGGTGATTCCAGCCGTCAACCCGATGAGAAAATCAGAACCAGGAGGGCCGTCGGTGAGAACCGTTTGGGGTGGTGCATAGCCAGCGACTCTACGGGTGTCATGCGGACGTCGGCTAGCCGTCCCCATACTTGCGCGGGCACGGTAAAGGTTGTTGACTCGTTCAACAACGGCTTCTGCCCGATCCTCTGTCCAGCTCGGGTCAATGACGGCGCACAATCCCTCCCCGGAAACGGCTGCCACGAACCTCGTGATGAAGTCCAGGGAATTCTGACCGAACAATATCGTGGGGATAGACGGCTCTTGAAGGTACCGGGTGGCGTTGGTGGCCAACTCGGCCCAACTAACCCAATTCTTGCCGCAAATGACAGCAGCTTGATCGGGCTTCTCCAACGCCCACTGCTGAACGCGGTCAACGAAAGGCACGGTTCCTCACGGTCGTCGCGACGGCGGTGGCGCGGTTGCCCGCGGAAGGGCTGTATGGGTCGCAGAACCCTTCTCCGCAGGACTGCTTCGTTTCAGTCAGGCCGATGTCCGCGCTAAGCACTTCAGCGAGGGATCTGCAAGCGGGGAGACCCAGCGCATAGTTCTCATCGTTGACTTGAAGATTGACGATCATGACGCTGCAGCCTCCAGCTTCCAGGCAGCCGCAGAATGGGTGGCCTCGATGAATTTTCGGACTAGTGACGGGGTCACGGCGACACGATACTCGCCCGGGGTTCCGACGCTCGTGCGGGCATTAAGTCCTTGTACCAGGGTCTTTGCCTTGTTCTCTGCATGGATAGCGTCCAGGGGCTCTCCTATAAGGGCCTGTTCAAGATCCGTCCACCGCCGCGGGCTCTCCTCCACGGACCCCAACGAAATTGCGGCGTTGGCGACAACCCCGCCAGCGAGTTCAACCACGCCCGTCACGATTGCGACAGGGTAGTCTCCTTCGGAGTGAAGCGGGAGTCGGATGTGGGCGCCGAAGCCCTTTCGAGGTGGGATCCGAATACTGTGAATGATGCGGGCAGCGGGAGACATCTGGAGGAATTGCGACAAGGTCCGGGCATGGCCACCATCGGCGTCGGCAAAGGTCACGACGGCGTCCAGGCTTAGGAGGGCGGGCACCAGGTCTGCGGCACTGAACCCTTTGGCGCAGATGTTCCCTCCCAGCGTAGCCACGTTGCGCACGTTCGGGTTGGCAGATTTTGCGGCTGCGGTATGCAGGCTGCCGAGTTCGGGTTTGCCGATGGTGACGAGCGCGAGCCGGGAATGCGTCACCATACTGCCAATGTGCAGCGATCCGTCGTCGGAGAAATCCACCTGCTGCAGATCGGGGATCATGCCGAGGCTCACGATATGGTCAGCGATTCTTTCCTGACGCAGCCGAGATCGCATGAGCCAGGTTCCCCCAGCCAGCGCCACCGAATTGTCCTCTGGATCGAGCAGCACCTCGCAGGCCTCATCGAAGTCTCTGGGTTCACTAAACCTGGGTTCAGACATGACAACTTTCTTCCTGGGCGGGGAGGGGGTGGGAGGCGCGGATATTTGGTGGCAGGTGGATCGCAACGGCACTGGTTGAGAGGCAGGTACCGGAGCGACAGTTCCTGTGGGCGACGATTTCTGCGAGGATCGAGACGGCCGTTTCAGCGGCGCTTGTGGGACCAAAGTTAAGGCCGATCGGGGAACGCGGCCGGTCTAGAAGTACAGGGCGACTCCGACCTCAAGCACGAGCTGCTCTCCGGGCGTGGGCACGTATTGAACCCATGGCTCCGACGTACGCCGGTGGCAGATCCAGCGCTTCCTTCAAGAGTGGGCCGTCGTATTTGCCTCTGCTTTGAAGATCATTGGGAGGGGTTCCTCCGTGAAGGTGCCCGCTTCGCCGGCGTCACCGGCGAAGCGGGCACTGAGCGGGTTTACAGGTGGGCGGAGATCTTGTCCTCGTGGCTACCGGCTGCCAACACCTCGGCTTCGGTTGCATTGATCGCTGGCGGGGCCTGCAGTTTATGAGCCAAGTAGTAGAGACCTGCTGCCAGCACTACAGTGATCAGCGGTGCGAATTGAGCAGCCAACGGCGAGAAGGTCTGCTCGGTGAGGAAAATTCCGGTTCCTGAAGCCGCCAGCCAGGCCACCGCTCCCGCGGAGATGGGCCGGAGTTCCTCCGGACGGACCTCAGGCAGGGCGCCAAGGGTCTTGCGGTTCAGGGCAATGTAGACGAGTGCGACCGCTACCCATGCCGTGACGAACACACCTTGCCAGGCAAGGGCCTTCAGAAGGTAGGAAAGGACATCGGTGAGCATGAAAAGGAACGCAATTGCACCGGAGACCAGAACCCAGACGAAGCGGGGAAGCCTGAGCTTGAAAACCCGTTCCATGAAGGCGCCGAGATTAAGGGAAGCCAGATAATAATTGGCGGTGTTAATGCGGGTTTGGGAGATGAAGATGACCAATAGGCCGAAGAAGCCCAGCGAGGAAATGAAGGCCTGAACTACTCCGGTTTCTGTGGCCTGCAGGTTCCAGGCACTCATGATGTAGATACCGACAAGTCCGTTCAGCCCGAAAGTGAAAGCGTAGAAAACCCAGCCGAAGCTGACGTTCGCGTGGAACTTCTCGTCCTTCTGCTTGCCGAGCCGGGCGTAGTCAAAGGTGTACATCATCATCACCCATACGCCCATGTAGATCAGGTATGACGTTACCCAGCCGGGCATCGGGGATGCTGCCGCTGCCGAACCGATCCAGTCCGTAGGGATACCGCGGATCACTGTGGCGGCGATAACGACGGCGACCAACCCGCCTAGGTAGAGGGGCAGGAGAAAACCGTTGAGTTTATCGAGCCAGTTCTGCACGCCGCCAGCGACGAGGGGGATGGCGTAGGCAACTACGATTGCGTACCACATGATGCGGGATCCGCCGAAGAAGCTTTCAAGGGCGACCGCGATAATGGAACCTTCGAAAACGGCGTAGTAGATAGCCGTGGCGGCGAAGATCAGAGTTGCCAATGCGGAGCCGATGAGGCCGAAAAGCGAGCGGGAGAATTCCTCTACGGACAGGCCGGTTCTCGCGGCGAACTTGGTCAGGATTGAGTTGATGATGCCGTAGGTGACTATGGTCAACACCATGCCGATGATGGTATTTGGAACTCCGACCGCTCCGGCGGATGCTACGGCGATGTAGATCCAGAACATTGCGGAGAAGAGTGCCCACCACGCCATCGTGAGGGACCAACGCCCTACCTTTTGCTGCGGCGGCAGGACATACGACGAGTACGGTGCCGCCTGGGTTGGTATAACTGACATGGATGCTCCTAGGGGAAAGGGATGCAGCAGAGAGATTGGTGAGGGCCACATTTGGGGCTGGAGGAATGGCCGCCTGAATGAAGACACTAGTGATGTAGCGCACACGGGCGGAATGGGTATCCTGCACAGACAATTGATGCGGGATTGTGCAAAATTTATAGGTGGAAACATCGGCCCTCCAGGACCCAATGCCGGACATGCGGGAGAGGGCGCCGATATGCCCTCGCCTACTCGAAGGACCGATTGCAGTTTGGCTGGTCACCGGCCGTGTATCAGCTCATCCGGCAGGAGCAGGTTGCATATCGTTGAAATCAACAAGGAATTCTTACTGGCGCTGCACCTCGCAGGCTGAAAATAAGGGGGGGACGGCGCAGCCCCACCAAGCTAGTGTTGGCCAGCGCAGCAATTCTCGCGAAGCGATCAAGATCTGCGGGAGGCCCGGACCATCCTCGGCGGAAACGGGACCACGCTTGAGCACCCGTCCTTGCGGCATGCCGGCAAACTTTGAGTCCGGTTGGACGTACGAGGGTACCGATCAGGTGGGTTCACCTGCTGATCCTGGGTCAGAGGCTCACAGGAACAGGAGCCTTCAGTAACGCTGACTCCGGACTCTATGCGCGACGTCCCTTTGAACCACCGAAGGATCACGCGCCGATCCCGCCAAGATCCTGATCGACGGTGCTTGGGACGGAGGCTGCAACAGCGGGTGGCGAAGGGATAGGTCGCCCATTACCGTTAGCTAGGAATCCAGCCAGTCGGAGAGCCCAAGCAGCGGTCCAGAGCCGGTGTCCCGCCGTGTAATGAGAAGGTTTTGACAGCGTCGCGCTCGGGCAAGAAAGCGGCGCTCATGGAGCGGATTGGAAGCCGTTCTTCTACCTTCTTGAAGAAACCGTGCCGGTTATTCTGGTCAATGCCAAGAATGGCCGGAACATCCCGGGACACCAAAAGGACGTTTCCGACGCGGCATGGCTGGTCAACTCGCCCCGCACGTGCTGCTGAGGGCCTCCTTCGTCCCGCGATTCGCGACTTGGGGGCTCACCAGTGCCCGGTCCATAGCAACATCCGACCGAACACGCGAGATGCGGCCCCCGGGAAAAGTTCCTCGAAGCTCCGGGATCAGGCTCGCCTCGGTCGTTACGGACCTGACCGGAGTCTCGTTCCGGGCGATGCTCGAAGCCCTCATCAACGGCGAACAAGACCCGGAAGTCCTAGCCGACCTCGCCAAAGGAAGCCTGCGCTCCAGAATCCCCGCCCTCGTTGATGCACTCACCGTCAGGTTCAAGGAGCAGCACGCGTTCATGGCCCTCCTGCATTCCATGCCCAGACCCGCTTCATCGACGCGCTCACGTACAGGATCGATGAGGCGATGGCACCCTTTCGTGCGGCCAGGGAATTTCCTGGCTACCATCGCCGAGCCTCTCTCAAAATCGCCAACGTCATCATCGCGGAAACCCGCGCGGACATGGCCGTTTTCGAAACATCGGACAGGCTCGCGTCCTGCGTCGGAGTCTGTCCCGGCTCCGACGAATCACCGGCGAGGTCGACTAGTTAGCGCGTATCGACCCCGTCAAAACCCTACTAACGCCATCAATAAATTCATCAGCCTCGGCGACGACTTCACCGTCAGACCAACCGCAGCTCGGACTTATCTAACTCTCGTGTTAGGTCGGCGGCATTTCCGCTTGCGAAACGAAGCGGTGGTTCTGGCCGTCGACTTTCGGCCGCCAAACCCACTAATCGGAGCATGGTGCCGGTTGCTGCAATGAACGATCGCGAGCGGAGACGCTCGTTGACGACGTCCTTTAGGCCTCTTCCTTTGTGGGGCCAAACCAGGACTTGCGATCGTGCCGTTTCCTTTTACTGAATTGGAGTCTTGGCCTCTTTCAAGGTCTGCTCCACAGTTGGGAAACGACTTTCATGATGCTGCTCATGACCCATGGCGGTGCGACTTCCTAATGGAAGCGTCCAGCGGCTTGCACCGACTGTGGGCCCTTCCAGAGGATGTTCATCCATGCCGTGCGATTCAAACAGCCGGGAAGCGTTTTTGCTCTGTATGATCCGAATGCATTTCATGACTATCAATTCCGAATGAGGAGGCGTGATGAGTAATTAACTCAAAGAATAGGCACTCGCACAGTTCTCGTCACCGTGCACTTTGCCCAAGATTCCGTGTTCTTTTGTACTGAATCGCCCATAGGATTGTGGTGCGGCAAGGGGCGGAGCTCCGTTCAACTGCCGGGGATATGGTCTGGCGACTGCATTCGGCCATGCCAGAGCGTGAACCAAGGCCGCCCCTGGGAGATTCGATCGGTAGTCGAAGCACTGCTGGGCCGTATGCTGAGGCCCGACAACGCGCGTGGCGTTGTGGTGGGTTCTATCTGAACCAAATTGACCAGCGATTTCTAACAGAAGTATGGGCACTAAGGTCCGGGGGTGGACCAGGGCCTCTCATTTGCGGGGGAGAGGCCCTGGGGGTCGAGGGATCCGAGTCAGCTTCTGGGCCCATCACGGCAGACCACTCCGCACTGCCTTCTGATTACGAAAGCTCTAACTCACCGGCGTCAGTTTCCTGAGCCGTTTTCTGAGAAGGCGCAGACGCGGGTTGTTAGTAGCTGTCAATCCAGGCTTCAACAGCGGGAAGGGAATGCTTCGGTTGAAGTGGTCGAGGGTCGCTCGCCACTAATGTCCCATACGACGGACTGTCCGGCTTGGCGGGGTAAATGCTTCCTTCAGTTATGCGGCGTCTGGTTCCAGCTACTTGCAAGGGAACTTGTCACCGCCCTAGCAGGCCGACGCGGGTCAGTCGTACTCGTACTCATCGAGGAAGAGCTTTCCGTTCCTGCCCCAGTTGTCTCGGGAAACGTCCGTGAAGATCACATTGATGGTTTCGGGCTTGCAATTGGCGATCCGGCTGACCTCGCGAGTCAAGACGTCCATTAGTTCGCGCTTTTGATCCAATGTTCGGCCAGGGAACATGTCAACTCTAATGAAAGGCATTCGTATTCTTCCTGCTGCTACCTTGCGGATCGGAGGTTACTGGCAAGGATGTTGATGTTGTAATTTTTCCCTCAGGTTGAGCTTCAGTCCGCAAGGTACCGGAGCCGTCTGGTGCAATTGTTTCGTCATACTCAGCGAGGATTTTCCGAACAACCGCGGCAACCTCAACAGCGTTGGGAGTGTCAGAATGCACGCAAACGGTCTTTACATCGATCGGAAGATCGATGAGCGTGTCGGTGCGCACCAAACGGTCGAAAATTCCGCGCCTCGCGCGCTCTTCTGCCAGCGCGATGTCTGTGCTTCCGGGGCGTCGGACTACTTTTACTTGGCCATCAGCTCCATACTCAAGGTCGACATAGAGCTCGGCTAGGAATGGAATCCCAGCCGCTCGGGCCTGGGTCTCGTGGGCAGTGCCCGACATCCCAAAGACCGGGACCTCGTACAAGGCAGCGACGGCACAAACTGCGTCCATCACTTGAGGGTCACGAGCCGCCATGGCGTAGAGAGCCCCATGCGGCTTGATGTGATGAAGGCTTTCGCCTTCACGCTTGAGGAATCCAACGAGTGCGCCGACCTGATACGCCACAATGTCTTGTACTTCCGTCGGTGCAAGTGCCATTTGGCGTCGACCGAAGCCAGCAAGGTCAGGCAGACCTGGGTGCGCACCGACAGTGATTCCGGCCGCGAGGGCAGATGAAACGGTTCGCGCCATAGTCGTTGGGTCACCGGCATGAAAGCCGCAGGCGACGTTGGCTGTATCGATGATGTCAAGCAAGCGTTCGTCGTTTCCGAATTCATGTATGCCGAACGCTTCACCCATATCAGAGTTTAGAGTGATCATCTTTGATCCTTCCTGTAGAATACCGTGTATCGTATACGGAACTTGGTATTCGGTGCAAGAGACCTAGGTTGGGCGATATGGTCGAGCACGGGAATTAGAATGAGTGCGCGTGTTCGATAACCATGGGAGGGAGGGCGTGTGGAAGCCATAGTCGGGGGAACCCTGGCCGATGAGGCATATAGGCGGATTTCAGAGGCACTTTTTACCGGAACCATCCCGCCCGGGTCTCGCCTGGTGATGGACGATCTAGCGGAGAAGTTAGGCATTAGCCGAACGCCAGTCCGTGACGCGCTGAGGCGCCTGGAGCGCGAGGGCATAATTGAGCACACGGGTCGCAAAGGCTTTGTAACGGCTGCGGTTGACCCGGATTACAGGATGCATATTTATGAATCCCGAATGGCCGTGGAGGGTTTTGCTGCTCGTCTTGCTGCAAAGCAGTCCCTCTCGGCGCAGACGCACGTTGCGGCCGCCATCGATGAGGCCAGTAACCTACAGCTGGATTCGGCAAAGGGATCTTTCGAGGCGAACCGGTTGGTTCACCGAGCGGTCGTTGAAGCTTCCCGCAACCCGATACTACTGGAGGCCTTTGACAACTTGTGGGATCGGGGCCGATCCCATCAGTTGTATGTCAACTGCTTTCTAGCAGAAGACAGCCAAAAGTTGTTCAGGGAAAAACACCTTCCTATCTCGGATGCGATTGGAACGGGCGACGCCGAACTCGCCCAAGCTGCGATGATGCAACACCTGCAGGACGGCATGGAACAGTCGCTGACAACAACTCATTGAGCTGGCGCTTGTCTGGCGACGCTGCCACCGGGAATAGTTTCCGGAAATGATTCAGGACGGGCGCTGCCCCTAAATGCTTGATCAGGAACTGCTTTCCCTGATCTCGAGTGTCGGTTTGAACCGTACTGATTCAACTTCCTCGCCATCGAGAAGGCTTTTCAGGAGTTGGACTGCTGTGCGGCCGATCTCTAGCATTGGCGAACGGACCGAGGACAGGGGTATGGGTAGTTCGGCTGCCACGGATGTGTCGTTGAATCCGACGAGAGCGACGTCCCGCCCGACCTGGAGGCCTTGGGACCGTAAGGCACCCATCGCCCCGATTGCCGCGAAGTCGTTGACTGCAAAGATTGCTGTGGGTTTCTGCCCTGGTTCCCGCAATATGGTCTGTGCGGCCTCGCGGCCTCCCTCGGTGTCGAAGCGTGACCAGACTACGTTCTGCTGGCCGATGTCTCCGCCCAGCGTCCGCCAGCAATTGATGAAGCCCTCTGTCCTGTCGATGGCGGTGCTGGCGTAGGGTTCACCAGCGATGATAGCCACGTCCCGGTGCCCGGACTCCCATAGATGCTTGGCTACAAGTTCACCACCGAGCACATCGTCGCAGGTGGCCGATGGAAAGCCAGGAGCGCGGCGGTTCATGAGCACGAAGGGGACTTTTCGGGCCGTTAGCTCTGTAAGCAACCGGCTTCCCAGATGGGCATCACCCAGGATCAGTCCGTCTACGCGTCGGGCCAACATGACTTCCACCTTGCGGCGTTGGGCCCGCTCATCGTCCCGGGAGTTCATGACGAAGGTGGAGTGGCCGATTTCTTCGGCTCCTTCTTCGATACCTTCGTACATCACTGCCAGTACCAGGTCAGAAAGCCTTGGGACCATGACTCCCAGCAGCTTCGTCCGGCGTGTTCGAAGGCCGGTCGCCTGGGGGTCGGGGGTATATCCGAGGCGCTGCGCGAGGTCGCGAATTCGTTGGGCTGTCGCAGTCGAGGCAGCACCTCGGGCTCCCGTGGCGTCAGCGTGAAGGACGCGGGAGATAGTTGAAGGGTGCAGGCCCAGCTCCCGTGCCAGATCCTTGAGAGTGACGGTCCCATCACCGTCGGAATTTCCATTCATCATTCCCCGCTTCATACAGCCAATCCCGCCCTCGAGGCCGGGCATTGCCGAGACGTAATCTTCATTCACTTGTTGACGTGCTCTAGTTCACATCCTATAGTCAAACCAACACGTCACCCAAACGATTGGGTTGGAGTCGGCAACGCAAGTGCCTTGACTTTATTGCCGTAGCTGCGGCCAGACCTGGATCCGAAAATCACTCAAAAAGTACCAGCTGGGTAACGCGCAGCGCCTAACCCAATCGTTTGTGTAGAAATGGAGGAAGACAATGTCACTGCCAAATCCAGAAGGCCAGCATGTGGTACTGCTGGCTACTGGTGGGACCATAGCGTCGCGGCAGGTTGCGCAGCGTGGCCAGGGGTCAATTGCGGCGGACACGGGGGAGGACCTCCTGCGGACCGCCGGCAAGCCGAGTCCCTTTCCCGTTCGCGTCGTAGATGTATTTCAGCGGGGGTCATACTCGCTGACCTTCGAGGACATGGTGACCATCTGCGCGAAGATTGCCGAGGTGCTCCTGGACCCGCAGGTAGTCGGCGTTGTTGTCAGCCATGGCACAGACACCATGGAGGAGACCGCGTTCCTGGCGGATCTTGTCCACGCAGATCAGCGGCCCGTTGTATTTACCGGGGCCCAGTTTTCTGCCGATTCGGCGTTGCCGGACGGGCCCGGCAATCTGCTGCAGGCCATCGCCGTTGCGGCAGCGCCGGCAGCGGCAGGCCACGGCGTCCTGCTGAGCTTTTTCGGCGCGGTGTTCAGGGCACGGGGCGTCCGGAAGACGCACACACAGCGCTTGGATGCCTTCGCCAACCCGGATTTCGGGGTCGCGGGGACGGTATCGCCGGAAGGCATCGTCGCCATGAATGAGCCCGAGTCGCATCCTGCTCCTCTGCCGCTTCCCAGGGGCCTGCCCTCGACGCCGCAGCGCGTCGATGTGGTCTGCTCCTATCCGGGCGCTGACCATGTCCTGGTCCAGGCCTCCGTAGCGGCTGGAGCAACGGGCCTGGTCCTGCAGGGAACGGGAAGCGGCAACGCCAACCCTGCCCTGTGTAAGGCACTTCAGGAAGCCATCGGCTCCGGCGTCACGGTCGTCACCAGTACCAGGGTCGATGCAGGGCCTGTCGTCCCGGTTTACGGCGCGGGCGGCGGCCTGGATCTTAAAACCGCGGGTGCGATTCCTTCGGGTTCTCTTCGCCCCTCGCAGTCATTGATCCTGCTAAATCTCCTGCTCCGCCTGGGGGCAGACAGGGAATCTGTCTCGGCAGCTTTTGCTGAATACGGGATGGGCTCATTGCCCAGCCGGCCACCAACTACTAAATCCCATCTCTTTGAAAGGTTCACCAAATGACAAAAGATATCCAGGTCGCGTTCGGCGTGGACGTTGACGCTGTCGCGGGCCAGCTCGGCTCCTACGGCGGTGAAGATTCACCGTGTGACATCTCCCGCGGCATGTTTGCCGGAGAAGTGGGAGGACCGCGGCTGATTCGGCTCTTCGAGAAGTACAGCCTGCCCTCAACGTGGTTCGTGCCGGGGCATTCCATCGAAACGTTCCCGGACCTGACTCGCATGATTGTTGATGCCGGCCACGAGATCGGCGTTCACGGGTACTCACATGAGAACCCGATCGCTATGACCCGTGAACAGGAAACGGCGATCCTGGACCGCTCGATCGACCTTATAGAGAAGGTGTCCGGGCGTCGGCCGACAGGGTACGTGGCCCCTTGGTGGGAGTTTTCGCCCGCCACCAACGAGATCCTGCTTGAACGCGGCATCAAGTACGACCATTCGCTGATGCACCGTGACTTCGAGCCCTACTACGTGCGCGTCGGAGACTCCTGGAAGAAGATCGACTACAGCCAGCCTGCCGAGACGTGGATGGAGCCTCTGGTCCGTGGTGAGGAAACCGACCTTGTCGAGATTCCCGCCAACTGGTACCTGGACGACCTGCCCCCCATGATGTTCGTGAAATCCGCCCCGAACTCCCACGGCTTTGTAAGTCCCCGGGACATCGGGCAGATGTGGCAGGACCAGTTTGACTGGGTCTACCGCGAAATGGACCAGGCCGTGTTCACGATGACCATCCACCCCGACGTCTCCGGACGACCGCAGGTCCTCCTCATGCTCGAACGACTGATCGAGCACATCAACTCCCATGAAGGCGTGAACTGGATGAATTTCGACCAGATCGCCGACTCCTTCCTTTCCCGCAACCCCCGACAGGATGTCCAGTCATGACGATTAACCAGACTGAAGTTGATCTGACAACGCCAGCTATAGGCGAAAAGCGTCGCTTCCCGGTCTTCACCAAACGGCAGACCAAGACCGCAACGGTGCTGGCCTTGCTCGCGTGGACGGTAGCAGTCTTCGACTACGGACTTTTCGGAACCCTGCTCCCGGCTATGCAACTGGAATTCGGCTGGGACGAGACCGAGGCCTACACGATCAACACTTGGATCGCCGTCGGAACAGCCGTAGTCTGTTTCGGCATCGGACCGGTCATTGACCGGCTTGGGCGTCGCAAGGGCATGATGACCACCATCGGCGGAACCGCCGTCGTCTCTGGACTGACCGCGCTCATTCCCACTGGAATTCCCTTCCTCAGTAACGGCCTGTTGGTTCTGATCCGGTCCTTCGGTGGTCTGGGTTTCTCCGAACAGGCCGTCAACGCGACCTACATGAACGAGGTCTACCAAGTCACCGAAGATGCAGACAAGAGGAAGCGGCCCGGCTTCCATTACTCCTTCATCCAGGGCGGCTGGCCCTTGGGCTTCCTGCTGGCAAGCGCCCTGGCCCTGGTGCTGCTTCCGGTCGTCGGGTGGCGTGTACTGTACCTGGTTGCCACCGTCCCGGCCGCGATCATTGTCTGGGTCATTGCCAAGAAGCTGCGGGAGACACCACAGTTCGAGCTCCACAACAAGTTGACCCACCTGGAAAAGAGCGGCAAGTCAGAGGAGGCCCACGCACTCGCCCGGTCCTATGGCGTCGACCATTCCTCCACGGCACCCCTGAAGCGCATCTGGGAACCCGGGTTGGCCCGAAACACCGTGGTGTTCTCCCTGGCCTGGATCTTCAACTTCTTCGGCATCATGATCTTCAGCATTCTCGGCACCTCTGTTTTGAAAAACGCCAAAGGAATCGAGCTGTCCGACGCGTTCTGGATGCTCATCGTGATCAACGCACTCGGCTACTTCGGCTACGTCTTCCACGGCTGGCTCGGTGACAAGATCGGCCGCCGAAAGACGATCGTCGGCGGATGGGTCATGGCAGGCATCTCCTTCGCCGTCATGCTCAGCCCGATCGCAACCAACCCGTTCACCATCATTCTCACCTACGGTGCCGGCCTGTTCTTCCTGGTCGGGCCTTACGCCGCCATCCAGTACTTCATGGCCGAATGCTACCCGGTGAGCTGCCGGGCCACCGGCACCGCTTTCATCGGCGCAATGAGCCAGCCTGGAACCATCCTTGGCGGCGCACTGTTCACGGCTGTTGCAGCAGGTGCCGGTACCAGCGCCGCCGCTCTCTGGATCGGTGCCGTCGGAACCGCGCTCTCTGGCCTGCTGATGCTCGCCACCAAAACCCCGACCAAAGCCCTGCTTGAGGACCACCCCCATGACGTCGCCTAACAACACACCTGTAGCTGCCATCACGGGAGCTGCCAGCGGCATCGGCCGTGCCCTTGCCGTCTATTACGCCCGCCACGGTGTCCATTCGGTCATCGGAACTTTCCCCGGAGACCCCCATGACCCGGAAGAAACCCTCCGGCTGGTCAAAGAGGACGGCGGTACCGCCGTCATCCAGGAAGTCGACGTACGCTCCAGCGAATCCGTGGACAAGTTCGCCCAGCGCGCCGTGGATGAGTTCGGCAGGCTCGACTACGCCATCGCCAACGCGGGGATCCTCCGGGCCGCGTCTCTGGACGAAATGACCGATGAACGCTGGGACGACATGCTCAACGTGGACTTGACCGGCGTCATGCGAACCCTGCGCTCAGGCGCCAAGAGGATGACCGACGGCGGAGCCCTGGTCGCCATCTCCTCTATCGCAGGCGGAGTCTACGGCTGGGAAGAACACGCGCACTACACAGCGGCCAAGGCTGGGGTCTTGGGCCTCGTCCGCAGCATCGCTGTCGAACTCGGACCCCGGAAGATCCGGGCCAACGCCGTCATCCCCGGTCTCATCGAAACCCCCCAATCCCTTGACCCGGTCAACTCATTGGGACCCGAAGGCCTTCTGCGAGCCGGAAACGACATTCCCTGGGGCCGTGTCGGCAAGCCCGAGGAGGTAGCAGACGTCATCGGGTTCCTCACCTCTGACCAGTCCCGCTACATCACCGGTCAGTCACTCATTGTCGATGGCGGCCTCACCGTCAAAATGCGCGCCTAAGAACGGAGCTCTACATGAGTACTCACAACGAAACTGACCCCGCCAGCAGCAGAGTGGTGGTCGTCACTGGCGGCACAAGCGGAATCGGGCAGGCCATCGCGGAGGCGTTCACCGCTAACGGAGACCGGGTCGCGATCCTGGGGCGCAGGGCCGGCGGCAACGTCATTCAAGCGGACGTCGCCGACGAAGCCAGTATCAAGACGGCCTTTGCCGAGGTCCGCGAACGGTTCGGACCCGTCGATATCTTGGTCAATAGTGCCGGAGTGCTGACCGAGGCTCCGCTGCAGGAGATGTCACTGGAGCAGTGGAATGAAACCATCTCCGTGGACCTCACCGGTGTGTTCCTCTGCTCCCGGGAAGTCATCCCCGAAATGCGCGAACGCAAATGGGGCCGCATCATCAATATTGGTTCCCAGCTCGGCATCAAAGGAGGCGTCAACGTCGGCCACTATTCCGCTGCGAAAGCTGGAGTCATCGGTTTCACCAAGTCCCTGGCGCTTGAAATCGCAGGTGACAACGTCCTGGTCAACTGCATCGCCCCCGGCCCGATCGAAACACCGATGGTCGACGGAATTTCGGAGAGCTGGAAAGCCGCCAAACGCGCCCAACTGCCGCTCGGCCGCTTCGGTACCACAGCCGAAGTGGTTCCCACAGCTCTGCTGCTCGCCAGCGATCCCGGCGGCAACCTCTTCGTGGGACAAACGCTGGGCCCGAACTCCGGCGACGTAATGCCCTAGGAAAGGAACAACCCATGTGCGGCGCCTGCGGTAAGGATGTCAGGAAAGACCCGGTGGTCGGGACCGAACGAACTCTACGCAAACACATGATCGTGGCATCAACGATCAACCGTGTATGCAACGATCATCGCGGAGCTCTAAAGGTAACGGCCCTGGCCAACGGATGGCTCATCGCCGGACCCTCCGGCACCTCGGCCCTCTGCAACACGGTTGATGATGTCTGGGCCACCGTTGTGCGCATGGTCCCCGACCCTCCGGCCCTGGCCGCCGTCCTCCTGTCCGAATTGTCCCTTCCCCCGCAAACCATGGGGGAGGAGGACCTCCCGCGACGCACCATCCTCGCCGGCATACGGCACGCAGCACTTTGCCGCCGGCACTACGGGGATCACACTGTTTCTCCGCCTCATTCCCCGGCAGTGAACCAGCCAGAACATGACTGATTCACGGCGGGATGACTGCCCACCGCTCCCGGCTATCCAGCGCGGAGCCCGGTAGCAGCATCAGCTTGCCTCCAACCACATGTAAGGAAAAATACGTTCCCATGACTCGTTTCACTCCCTTCTGGTCTCCCCTCAAACTTGGCAGCACAGAACTGCCGAACCGGATTGCCCTGGCGCCGATGACCCGCATCAGCGCCACCGACGACGGTCAGGCAACCGCGCGGATGGCCGCCTACTACGAAACCTACGCCCGGGGAGGCTTCGGACTGCTCATCACAGAGGGCATCTACCCCGACACTGCTTACAGCCAGGGCTACCTCTACCAGCCAGGCATCGCCACCGAGGAACAAACGGCGGCGTGGACCAAGGTTGTGGATCGCGTCCACGTCGCAGGGGCCCGGATCATTGCCCAGCTCATGCATGCCGGGGCACAGGCTCAGGGCAACCGCCACGTTGAGGGTTCGATCGGCCCTTCCGCCATCGCACCAAAAGGCGCCCAACTCGGGTTTTACCGCGGCGAAGGACCCTATCCCGTTCCTTCACAGATTTCATATATCCAGATGCAGGAAGTCCTCCAGGGATTCGTGGACGCAGCGCTCAATGCAAAGAAGGCCGGTTTCGACGGTGTTGAGATCCACGGAGCGAATGGCTATCTGCTTGATCAGTTCTTGACTGAGTACATGAACAACCGAACGGACAACTATGGCGGTTCTCCCGAAAACCGGGTCCGTTTCGCCGCCGAGATTTGCCGCAGTGTCCGGCAGGCCGTGGGCCCTGAGATGACCGTGGGAATCCGTATCTCGCAGTCGAAAGTCAGTGACAATGACCATCGCTGGAGCGGGGGAGCGGCGGAAGCCAAGGACATCTTCTCTGCCCTTGGCGCGACCGGGGTGGACTACATCCACACCACCGAGTACAGGGCCACCGCACCCGCCTTCGAAGACTCTTTGGACACACTGGCCGACCTCGCCAAACAGCATTCCGGAGTAATTGTCATAGCCAACGGCGGCCTCGATGACCCGCAAGCTGCCTTGTCCCTGCTGGACAACGGCTCCGCAGACATCATCGCGTTGGGCAAGGCAGCTCTGGCCAACCGCAACTGGCCCCACCGCGTCCGGAACAACATCCCCCTGGATGATCTTGACGGGCGCATCTTCAGCCCGCTGGCAGATGTCAAAGACTGGGAACTGGATCTGCCGGCCTAGCAGCTCCCTCCAGGTAAACGCGTCATGAACCGCAAGATCGAGCAGCAGCGGCCCGACCGGCAGCGCGGGCCGCTGCTGTTCGCGGGATAGCCATCTTTGAACAGGTCCCGCTCTGTCAGGTTTGCGGCAAGCCTGCGCTCCGCCAGACGCAGAAGCATGAGTTGTCCTTGACTCAAATGGTCCGGTCTTGAGAGCGGCCTTCCGCTGGGACGTTAAGGGCCCACAACAAGAGGCCTGTACTTTTCAATACCTGATCCAGTTGAGGAATTCGGATGAACAGAAACACAGTCGCAAGCCCATGACTCAATGCACCCGTGTAGATGGTCTCGTCGAACCAGCAGTCACTGAACGAGTCATCTCGTCCATGCGGAGAATTCCTGCGCCACGGCCCGGAACAACTCTCGACTGGTTTTTCTTCTCGCATAGCTGTCTCATCAGCTAGTGGGAGCTGGGTCTGGCCTCGGAGGGCAGGCAAGAGTAGCGTCGACTGAAGAATTGGCGGCGATACGCAAAAGGCATCGCATACATGGCCAAGGCGGGCTGCCGTCTTGTTGAAGGGGCCGAGGATGGCTGGATGGAATGCCGACACGGCGGCTGGTCCCCTTGGCGCCGGAACGGTTACTTTGGTGGAAGGATCGTCTTTCTGCATCTCCTTGCCGAATGGTGATATCCACCCCGAATATCCGCATGGAGTCTTTTACCAGGACACTCGTATCCTGTCGCGCTGGAACCTCACGGTTAATGGTCAGCCGCTTGAGCCGCTGGGGGCAGAGACGAAGGAGCCCTATCGGGCGCTGTTTGTGGGGCGGGTTCCGCGATCGGACGGGTATGCAGACAGCCCGCTGATCGTGGAGCGCCTGCGCGAAGTGGGGGCAGGCATCCAGGAGCAGATCACAATTCGTAACTACTCACTTGAGCCGGTCGAATGTGTGATCTCCCTGAGAGTCGAGGCTGATTTTGCCAGTCTCTTCGAGGTGAAGGAGGCACGTATCCAGCGGCGCTGGAGTGAAACACGTCAACCGGATGGTGATGTGTTGAACATCCGAGCTCTCTGGCAGGACGTCCGGAAGGCAATTGTTGCCCAAGGGCCCGGCGCCGACGTCGGTCCAGAGGGCCTGACCTACCGCCTGACAGTCGCACCGCATGGACAGTGGACCACGGTGCTCACGGTTGTGCCCAGCAGCGATGCACCCAGCCCTCCGCCTCCGTCATTCATTCATCCTGACTGGGAGGGGCTGTCCCCCCGCGACCGGCGCCAACGGGAGTGGGTGACGAAAATTCCCGTGATGCACATGGGAAATCGCTCCATAGAGCGGACGCTAAGCCGGAGCTACGATGA
Source organism: Arthrobacter sp. 21a14 (assembly GCA_050627125.1). GTDB lineage: Bacteria > Actinomycetota > Actinomycetes > Actinomycetales > Micrococcaceae > Arthrobacter. The sequence goes on from CP192488.1 coordinate 207,473, forward strand.
CTTGGGCGCGCTTCGCATCGAGGATCCAAACCATCCGGAGCGGATCGTGGTGGCCGCAGGGGCTCCTTGGTTTATGACTTTGTTTGGTCGGGACTCCCTGTTGGCCTCCCATATGGCCCTGCCGGTTGACCCGTCGCTGGCCTTGGGCACCCTCCAGACGCTCGCTGACCGCCAAGGTACCGTGGTGGATCCCGTAAGCGAGGAGGAACCTGGCAAGATACTCCACGAGATCAGGCTGGATGTCTCCAGCGGCCTTTCCCTGGGAGGCAAGTCCACTTACTTCGGCAGCGTTGACGCTACACCGTTGTTTGTGATGGTGCTCGGCTCAGTAAGTCGGTGGGGGTTCGCCAAGGACACCATCGCGGCCCTGCTGCCTAACGCGGACCGAGCATTGGATTGGATCCAGAATTACGGAGACAAGGATGGTGACGGGTTCGTCGAGTACGAGCGGCTCAACGATCAGGGACTGATCAACCAAGGGTGGAAGGACTCCTGGGATGGAATCAATTTCGCTGATGGCCGTCTGGCTGAACCGCCTATCGCGCTCTGCGAGGTTCAGGCCTACGTTTACCATGCGTATATGGCGCGTGCGTGGATGGCGTACGACGCCGGCGACGCGGCTTTGGCCCAGGAGCTCGCCGAGCGTGCGGCACAATTGAAGAAACGGTTCAATGAGCAGTTCTGGATGCCCGAGCGCGGGTATTACGCCGTCGCCCTGGACGGCAAGAAGCGCCAGGTCGACGCGTGCGCTTCCAACATGGGCCAGTGCCTCTGGTTCGGAATCGTGGATGAGGACAAGGCGCCACTGGTGGCCGAACGCCTGATGTCCCCGGAGATGTTCAGTGGCTGGGGCATCCGCACCCTGGCGAGTGACATGGGCGCCTACAATCCTGCCAGTTACCACAACGGCTCCGTCTGGCCCCATGACAATGCCATTATTCAGGCGGGCCTGCTGCGTTATGGATTTGTGGCGGAGGCACAACGGATCTCCACGGCCCTGCTGGAGGCGGCTGAGTATTCAGATGGCCGCCTGCCGGAGCTGTTTTGCGGCTTCAGTCGGGACCAATTCGCCAAGCCGTTGCCGTATCCGACGGCATGCTCGCCGCAGGCCTGGGCAGCGACCACGCCGATTCACCTCGTGACAAGCCTTATGCGGTACGACACCCACGTTTCCCGCGGTGGCCTTTGGATGGATCCTGTACTTCCGGAGTCTTATGGGGATCTTCACATCACCAATGCGCCTGTGGGCGGCGGCCGGGTGACAATTGACATTGCGAAGTCCGTTCCTACGGTCCATGGGCTGCCTGAAGGGATCGTGTTCCACCGCGGGCACCGGCCCTGGATGTCAGAACTCGTGGAGATAGCTGGCAGGCAGGAGAAAGGCTAAAGTCAGGGGCGATATTGGCGAGCTCGCAAGGATCTGAAGTTCGCTTTTCGATCGTTTTACGAGCACCACGCCATACGGATACACACTCCTCAGCTGCAGACCCCATGGCTGAAGTACCGTCAGGGGTGGAGGCCCATAAGGCTAAAACGACTCACCACTGATTTGCGCCAGCGCGTCGTCGTAGATCGCCAGCGCCTGCTGTACCTCTTCGGGGGTGACGACGGCGGGAGGCACCACGTGCACGCGGTTGTCGGCGATGAAGGGCAACAGCCCGAGGTTGAGCAGTTCCGCTTTGAGCTTGCCCATGAACGCTGGACTGACCGGCTTACGGGTCTGGCGGTCTTCCACTAGTTCGAGGGCCCAGAACACGCCGCGTCCACGGACTTCGCCGATGACATCATGCCGGGCAGCCAATGTTGCCAGGCCGGGCTCGAGGTGGTCGCGGCCGACGCGTGCGGCGTTGTCCACGATGTTCTCCTTCTCGAACGCCTCTATCGAGGCAACGATGGAGGCGGCAGCCAGCGGGTGGCCGGAGTAGGTAAGACCGCCGGGGAAGACCCTTTCGTCGAAGGTGGCTGAGACTTCTTCGGAGATGATGACGCCGCCCACGGGAACGTAGCCGGAGTTGACGCCCTTGGCGAAGGTGATGAGGTCCGGCTGGACGTTGAAGGCGTCCAGGGCGAACCAGTCGCCGGTGCGTCCGAAGCCGGCCATGACTTCATCGAGGATCAGGACGATTCCATGCTGGTCGCAGAGTGCGCGGACACCCTCGAGGTACCCGGGCGGCGGGAGCAGGATGCCGGCGGTGCCGGGAACGGTTTCGAGGAGCACCGCCGCTACGGATTTTGGTCCTTCAAGTTCGATGGTTCGGCGCAGGTGCTGCAGGGCACGTTCTGCTTCCTGTTCCAGGGTTTCTGCCCAGAACTCGGAGCGGTAAAGGTACGGTCCGAACACATGAACGTGGCCGCGGGAGTATTCGTTAGGGATGCGTCGCCAGTCTCCGGTGGCGACAATCGCTGCACCTGTGTTGCCGTGGTACGAGCGGTAGTGGGAGATGACTTTGTCCCGGCCGGTGTGCAGGCGGGCCATGCGGATGGCGTTCTCGTTGGCGTCAGCGCCGCCGTTGGTGAAAAAGACCCTGTCCATATTTGAGGGGGCGTGGGACAGGATCTTTTCGGCTGCCAGGGCGCGGGTGTGGTTGGCGTGCGAGGGAGCAACCGTGGTGAGAGTGTCCAACTGTTGCTTGATGGCATCGATAAGGCGCGGGTGCTGGTGGCCGATGTTTGTGTTGACCAGTTGGCTGGAGAAATCCAAGTACGTCTTGCCATCGTGGTCCCAGACTGTGCTGCCTGAACCGCCGGCAATGGCCAAGGGCTTCAGTGTTCTCTGGGCCGACCAGGAGTGAAAGACGTTGGCAGTGTCCAACGCGGCGACCTCCGCGTTGCTAATGGAAACGTCCAGAGCGGGGGTGGGAGACATTGGAGGATCCTCTCGAAACGGCGGGTGGGGCTTCCCCTTCATCATCAGCTTTTGGACAGATCAACACCCCAGGACATTTGTATAGTTAGCAGGATGTGGAACTACGTTTTTCCAAGGAGCGTCTGAGCATGCCGCCAACCATCAACACCATCCTCCGCAACAGCTCGCTAAACCTCCGGTTGGTGACGCCGGAGACGGGGGACCCCGCGGTGGATGCTTCCGTGTCGTGGGTCCATAGTTCCGACCTTGACGACCCCACCCCGTTCCTCGATCCGGGGCAGTTGCTGCTGACAGACGGAACACAGTTCCCGGTCGGAGAGGCACCTGCTGCGCTCTACACCGACTACGTGCAGCGACTGGTCAAACACGGGATCAACGGCCTCGGTTTTGCCACTCAGGTGATTCACGGCGCACTGCCGCCTGGCCTGGTAGAGGCGTGCCGAAGCCACGGTCTGCCGTTGCTTGAGGTCCCGGATAGGACGCCGTTCATCGCTGTCATACGCTTCGTGGCGGATTGGCTGGCGAGGGAACAGAACGCGCGGTCTGAATGGTCGCTCCAAGCCCAGCGCGCCATCGCGAAGGCGGCCCTCCGTCCCGACGGGCTGCGATCAATCCTGGCCGAGCTTGAGCGCCAACTGCACGGTTGGGTAGCCTTGTTCGACGCCGCAGGAAATCACATCCTGATGCCCAACAACCGTCCCGTCCCTTCAGGCCTGATACCCGGCGTTGAAGAAGCCGTCCGAAAGGCCCTCGCCCAGGGGTCGCGATCAGTATCGCAACTGAGCGTCGATGGGGAGCAGATCACCCTCCAGACACTGGGCCGCCGGCACCATCTGCGCGGGGTGTTGGTGTTGGGTGCCATCGAGCCATTGGACCCGGCCCGCACCGATATCATCAACAGCGTGATCGCGCTGGCGAGCCTCGCCTTGGAGCAGACGCGCACCCTCGATACCGCACGACGTCACTTAAGGGCAGGCGTTTTCGAACAATTGCTGGCCGGAAGCACGGACGTTGCAGAGCGCACGGCCCGCCAGGTCTGGGGCCGACTTCCTGCAACTCCTGTGGTGGTCACCATGGCACAACCACCCGGCCAGGGACAGAACCTCCTGGAAGCACTGGAGTTGCTGTCCGACGACCACCGCGGTGCCATCTTCTACGCCCAGCGGAACGAGACTATCGTGGTGCTGGCCGGATCGGCACTCCAGCCAAAAGTTGCCGTCCTCCTGGAAAGATACGGCGCAACAGCGGGAGCCTCCGCGGAAACCGACTTCGCGAACGTTGCAAAAGCCCTGAAAGAGTCGGAACGATCCCTGCACAGAGCGGTAGAACTTTCGCGCCCGTTCTTGGCCTTCGAGGAAATCTCACAGGGCGGCATGCTGGGCCTGCTGCAACGAGATGAAGCCGATTCCGTTGCACGGCGGCTGATTGAACCCTTGGCCAAGCACGATGATTCTGAACACACACAGTTGCTGCCAACCGTTTCGGCGTGGCTGCGGAACAACTGCGTGTGGGACCGCACGGCGAGGGAATTGGGGATCCACCGGCACACCCTACGCAATAGGGTCGATGCTGCAGGCACCGTCCTGGGACTCAACCTGGACAACCTGCGCGACCGGCTGGAACTGTTCGCCGCCGTCGAGTTCCTGGAAGAGCACTAGCCCAGCGCTCTCGCACCTCCACCCCTTAAACGCCAACGCTCTCTGACCGACTGAGAGAGCGTTGTGCGCTCGTCAAGTTCTTGAGACAGTTCTCGTTATTGTTGGGTAGGCGGCCAAGGGTTGCTGGGCGCTGGTGTGGTGGTTTGCGTGGGCTGTGGCGGGTGGGACGCCGCCGGCGCGGCGGTTGGGTCGGCGGCGGTTGTACCAGCCCTCGATGTAGTCCATGACGGCGGTCCGGGCAGCGATCCTGGAGCCGAAGCGTTGGTGGTGGTAGAACTCGGTTTTGAGGTGGGAGAAGAAGAAGCCGCTGACTTTTCCCAGGAACTCGACCTCGGCCTTCAACCGCTCATTTTCGGCCAGTGCCTTCCGGTGCTCGTCCCACGGCACCGGCCCCCGTTCTTGAGGCTGGGCCGGTACCGTGCCTTGGTGGCTTTCTCGATGCCGGTGAAGCCAGTTCCCCAGCGTGCTTTCCTTCACCCCGATCTCCTCGGCGACCTGTTTCACCGAACGGTTCGTGGGCAAAACAAGCCGCACAGCGTCCTCACGGAAAGCGGCATCGTATTTTCTTCTGGGCGTGGTCGAACTGAAGCTCCCATCAAGCTGTCTCAGAAAACCATACGACCGCAGTTGGCTTGGGGAACGCGGGATGTGAGAGAGCGTTAGTTCTGCGGGAAGCCCAGGTTGATGCCGCCGTGGCTGGGGTCGAGCCAGCGTGAAGTGATGGCTTTTTCACGGGTGAAGAACTGGAAGCCCTGCAGGCCGTAGGCCTTGGAGCTGCCGAAGATGGAGTCCTTGAAACCGCCGAACGAGTAGTAGGCTACCGGCACAGGGATCGGCACGTTGATGCCAACCATCCCCACTTCAACCTCGGTCTGGAAGCGCCGGGCGGCACCGCCGTCGTTTGTGAAGATCGCAGTGCCATTGCCGAAGGCGCAGGAATTGATCAGGTGTAGGCCCTCTTCGTAGCTCTTCACCCGTACCACGGCCAGCACCGGGCCGAAGATTTCCTCGGTGTAGACGCGGGAGGTGACCGGGACATCGTCGATCAGCGTCGGGCCGAGCCAGAAGCCGTTCTCGTCGCCATCCACCTCGATGCTGCGACCATCGACCACGACTTTGGCGCCATCCTCGATGGCGAGGTCGATGTACGAGGCAACGTTGTCACGGTGCTGGAGGGTGACCAGCGGCCCCATGTCGCAGTTACGGCGGCCGTCGCCGATTTTGAGCGTTGACATGCGGGCGGTAATTTTCTCGATCAACGCGTCGGCGATGGGCTCGACGGCGACCACAACACTGATGGCCATGCAGCGTTCACCGGCGGAACCGAAGCCGGCGTTGATGGCTGCGTCCGCAGTCAATTCCAGATCGGCGTCGGGCAGGACCAGCATGTGGTTCTTGGCACCGCCAAGTGCCTGGACGCGCTTGCCGTTACGGGCAGCGGTCTCGTAAATGTACTGGGCGATCGGCGTGGAGCCAACGAAGGAGATCGCCTTCACATCCGGGTGCTCCAGGAGCCCGTCCACGGCTTCCTTGTCGCCGTGCAGGACGTTGAAAACGCCGTCCGGAAGGCCTGCCTCCGTGAAGAGGGCAGCGAGCCAGTTGGCCGCTGTCGGGTCCTTTTCGCTCGGCTTGAGGACAACGGTGTTGCCGGCAGCGATGGCGATCGGCAGGAACCACAGGGGCACCATTGCCGGGAAGTTGAAGGGGCTGATGATTCCCACAACGCCCAGCGGCGCCTTGGTGGAGTAAACGTCGACGCCGGTGGAGACGTTCTCTGAATGCTCACCCTTGATGAGGTGCGGGAAACCGGTGGCAAGTTCCACGACTTCCTGGCCCCGGGTGATTTCACCGAGGGCGTCGGAGACGACCTTGCCGTGCTCGGAGGTGATGATTTCGGCGAGCTCATCCTTGCGCTCGTTGAGAAGCTCCCGGAAGCGGAAGATAATCTGCTGGCGCTTGGTAATGGATATGTCGCGCCAGGCCGGGAAGGCCTTGTGCGCGGAGGAAATGGCCGTTTCGATGTCCTCGGCGTTTCCTAGGTTGACCAGCTTGGTCTCCCTGCCGAGGGCGGGATCAAAAACGGGGGCCGTGCGGTCACCGGCCGAGGGCGACTCAGCGCCACCGATCCAGTGCGGGACCACCTGGAGCTCGTTGATTTCAGTCACTGCAATCTCTCTTCTGAGGGGCGGATCGATGTAGGAAGCATCTGGTTCCACCGTAGGGATGTAACAGCGTCCAAGCAGTGGGACAAAAGTAGATTCGAGGTAGCTCTTAACGACGAAAGTACATGCCACAACACGATTTGCTGGCCGTACCGCGTTATCGACGCAGCGGCTCCACTAACGGAGAGTCACGATGAAGAGCTGAGTAAAATCCCTGATAAAACGCAGAATCCGGGACTTTCGATCAGAACTCGCTTCGGACCGGATGGGCTGTTTGCTGCCTCGCCTCTGCAGCTGGAGGGCAGGTCGGAGTTTCAGATCCTCGTGAGCGAAAGAAGGTTCATGCCGTCCTTTCGACGAGAGCCGGTCAGGTGGTCTTTGCGGAACTCAGATAGGGAAGCTGCACGCCGGCCTGACACGGGATGTTGTGGGAGCAGTCAAAATGATTCTGCAACCGGGCCCTGATTCGTTGAAATTCTTTGCTTGGCGGGTCGACCGGAAAGCCTCATGACGTGGAAACGCTCAGCCAAGGTGGGGGCATTGCTGGAGTCTATCTTCAATCGTCAGACCCCTCTGACACGTCAAGGTCTCGACAGCCATCAAGACACAGCGGGCCGGGATGCCAACCAACTACGGGCCATACTCACCACCACGGGTCTTCTGCCGCACCGAGACCTCTGCCTGTAAGCGGCAACTTTAAACTGACCGGAGACGGAAAATCTGACTGACCGTTCGCGGCAGTGGTTTTGACCAGTGGCGGCAAGCATTTTTGAACAGCAGTAGGCCATCTTTGGTGGTCTAGCGTGCCGGGGATTCCCTTGTCCATGCCTCGTGTCGCTACGGGGAGAGCCCCTTCCTTCCGCGGTGAAATGGCGATGCCAATCGTTGTATTTCACCCGTTGTGGGAAGGAAGGGGCTTGTTGTGAAGTCTCCAGGAGAGTTCATGGAAATTTTAGCTGCTTACGATTTGACCCGGTCGTACCGGGATGCCGCGAAGATCTGCGGCGTCTCGCATAACACGGTGCGCTCCTATGTGAAGGCCCGCGAGCACGGTGCTCAGGCCCCGGTGGCCCGGC